>NZ_JBEYWE010000002.1:0-148123 GCF_040644295.1 Streptomyces sp. NPDC047000 | reverse complement strand
TGGCGCGGAAGGCGTCGGTGACCACCCAGATCAGGGCGGCCGCGGCGGCCACGGCCACGGTGAGGGCGGCCCAGCGGTTCCCGGAGTCCCCTGCCGCACTGCCGTGCTGTCGTGCCGCCGTCCGGAGGACTACCGCTTGTGCTGCGCGTCCGCCACCGTGACCTCGACCCGCTGGAACTCCTTCAGCTCGCTGTAGCCCGTGGTGGCCATGGCGCGGCGCAGGGCGCCGAAGAGGTTCATGGAGCCGTCCGAGGTGTGGGACGGGCCGGTGAGGACCTCCTCGATGGTGCCGACGGTGCCGAGGTGGACCTTCTTGCCGCGCGGCAGCTCGTCGTTGACCGCCTCCATGCCCCAGTGGTAGCCCTTGCCGGGCGCGTCGGTGGCACGTGCGAGGGGGGAGCCCATCATCACCGAGTCGGCGCCGCAGGCGATCGCCTTGGGCAGGTCGCCGGACCAGCCGACGCCGCCGTCCGCGATGACGTGCACATAGCGGCCGCCGGACTCGTCCATGTAGTCGCGGCGGGCCGCGGCCACGTCGGCGACGGCCGTGGCCATCGGGACCTGGATGCCGAGGACGTTGCGCGTGGTGTGCGCGGCGCCGCCGCCGAAGCCGACCAGGACGCCGGCCGCGCCGGTGCGCATGAGGTGCAGTGCCGCCGTGTAGGTGGCGCAGCCGCCGACGATCACCGGGACGTCGAGTTCGTAGATGAACTGCTTCAGGTTCAGCGGCTCGGCAGCACCGGAGACGTGCTCCGCCGAGACCGTCGTACCGCGGATGACGAAGATGTCCACGCCCGCGTCGACGACGGCCTTGGAGAACTGGGCCGTGCGCTGCGGGGAGAGCGCGGCGGCGGTGACCACGCCGGAGTCGCGCACCTCCTTGAGACGCGCGCCGATCAGTTCCTCCTTGATGGGCGCGGTGTAGATCTCCTGAAGGCGCCGGGTCGCCGTCTCGTCGTCCAGGCCGATGATCTCGTCGAGCAGCGGCTGCGGGTTCTCGTACCGCGTCCACAGGCCCTCGAGGTTCAGTACGCCCAGGCCGCCGAGTTCGCCGATGCGGATGGCGGTGGCCGGGGAGACGACGGAGTCCATGGGGGCGGCCAGGAAGGGCAGCTCGAAGCGGTAGGCGTCGATCTGCCAGGCGATGGAGACCTCCTTCGGGTCCCGCGTACGGCGGCTGGGGACGACCGCGATGTCGTCGAAGGCGTACGCCCGGCGGCCGCGCTTGCCGCGCCCGATCTCGATCTCAGTCACGTCTGTGGCCTTTCCCTGTTGCGTTTCAGCGTCTTCCAGTATCGCCGACAGGCACGACAAGGGCGGCCCCGGAGGATCCTGGACGAATCCTTGTACGTGTCCGGGGCCGCCCTGGCCAGCGCATCAGACGGCGCTTGCGCGGTGCCGCCGTGTCGCTTCAGTGGCGCTCTACGCGCGCGTGGACGTCACTTGCGGCTGTAGTTCGGCGCCTCGACGGTCATCTGGATGTCGTGCGGGTGGCTCTCCTTGAGGCCCGCGGAGGTGATCCGTACGAAGCGGCCGTTGTCCTGGAGCTCGGGGACGGTCCGGCCGCCGACGTAGAACATCGACTGGCGCAGGCCGCCGACCAGCTGGTGGACGACGGAGGACAGCGGGCCGCGGTAGGGCACCTGGCCCTCGATGCCCTCGGGGACCAGCTGCTCGTCGGAGGCGACGCCCTCCTGGAAGTAGCGGTCCTTGGAGAACGACTTGCGGTCGCCGCGGGTCTGCATGGCGCCCAGGGAGCCCATACCGCGGTACGACTTGAACTGCTTGCCGTTGATGAACAGCAGCTCGCCCGGCGATTCCTCGCAGCCCGCGAGCAGCGAGCCCAGCATCACGGTGTCGGCGCCGGCGACCAGGGCCTTGGCGATGTCACCGGAGTACTGCAGACCGCCGTCGCCGATCACCGGGACGCCCGCGGCCTTCGCGGCGAGGGCGGCCTCGTAGATCGCGGTGACCTGCGGGACGCCGACACCGGCGACGACCCGGGTGGTGCAGATGGAACCCGGGCCCACGCCGACCTTGATGCCGTCCGCGCCGGAGTCGATGAGCGCCTGGGCGCCGTCCCGGGTGGCGATGTTGCCGCCGATGACGTCGATGCCCGACGAGTTCGACTTGATCTTGGCGACCATGTCGCCGACCAGCCGGGAGTGACCGTGCGCGGTGTCGACGACGATGAAGTCGGCACCGGCCTCGATCAGGGCCTGGGCGCGCTCGAAGGCGTCCCCGGCCACGCCGACCGCCGCGCCGACCAGGAGACGGCCCTTGGCGTCCTTAGCGGCACTCGGGTACTTCTCCGCCTTGACGAAGTCCTTGACGGTGATCAGGCCCTTGAGGATGCCGCCGTCGTCGACCAGGGGCAGCTTCTCGATCTTGTGCTTGCGCAGCAGCTGCATGGCGTCGACGCCGGAGATGCCGACCTTGCCGGTGACCAGCGGCATCGGCGTCATGACCTCGCTGACCCGGCGGGCGCGGTCGGTCTCGAAGGCCATGTCGCGGTTGGTGACGATGCCCAGCAGCCTGCCGGAGCCGTCGGTGACCGGGACGCCGCTGATGCGGAACTTGCCGCACAGCGCGTCGGCCTCGGCGAGCGTGGCGTCCGGGTGGATGGTGATGGGGTTGGCCACCATGCCGGACTCGGAGCGCTTCACCAGGTCGACCTGGTTGGCCTGGTCCTCGATGGAGAGATTGCGGTGCAGTACACCGACGCCGCCCTGGCGGGCCATGGCGATCGCCATGCGCGACTCGGTGACCTTGTCCATGGCGGCGGACAGGAGCGGGATGTTGACCCGCACGTTCCGGGAGACGTACGAGGCGGTGTCGATCTCGTCGGGTGCCATGTCCGACGAGCCCGGCAGCAGCAGCACGTCGTCGTAGGTCAGCCCGAGTGTCGCGAATTTTCCGGGCACTCCGTCGACGTTGGCAGTCATGACACCTTCCCCAAATGGCCTTGATCGGTGCGGATGTCCATGCTAACGGGAAGCGTCGCCGCCCCATTCCACGGTGATGGACCGCTTCAGGCTTCGTATGTTCGTACGGATATGCGTACGGCGCTGTGGATACGGTTGTTCATGCGGCACGCGCGCGGGCGGAGTTTGTCCTACTGCTCCGCCAGCGCCCGCAGCCGGCTCAGGGCCCGGTGCTGGGCCACCCGGACCGCGCCGGGTGACATTCCCAACATCTGGCCGGTCTCCTCGGCGGTGAGTCCCACCGCGATGCGCAGGAGCAGCAGTTCCCGCTGGTTCTCGGGCAGGTTGGCCAGGAGCTTCTTGGCCCAGGCGGCGTCGCTGCTGAGCAGGGCGCGCTCCTCGGGGCCCAGGGAGTCGTCCGGGCGTTCCGGCATCTCGTCGGACGGGATCGCCGTGCTGCCGGGGTGCCGCATCGCCGCGCGCTGGAGGTCGGCCACCTTGTGGGCGGCGATGGCGAACACGAACGCCTCGAAGGGACGGCCGGTGTCCCGGTAGCGCGGCAGGGCCAGGAGGACCGCGACACAGACCTCCTGGGCGAGGTCCTCGACGAAGTGGCGCGCGTCGCCGGGCAGCCGGGACAGCCGGGTCCGGCAGTAGCGCAGCGCGAGGGGGTGGACATGGGCGAGCAGATCGTGCGTGGCCTGCTCGTCCCCGTCGACTGCGCGATGCACGAGCGGACCGATCGCCCCCGTGGCCGCCTCGTCGTCGCGCATCGGACCATGGTGCCTCGTGGCCGTTCGCTCCGTGGCATCGCGCCCGTGGTTGTGCACCGAAGCGTTATGAGCAGGTGCGCCGGAACTCATCTCCTGCGCCCTCCTCTTCCGCTCGACCGAACTCTCCCCGAGAGACTCCACACCTCAAGGATGCGTCATCCGCGGCGAAACGAGCAGCGGGCAACGGGCGGAGTGCCGGGTGGGCCGCGTCACCGCCCGGCCCGTCGTGGGGCGTGCGGGGAGACCGCGCCCGGCTTCTCCGTCCCGGTCGCCCGCGGCAACACCCGGGTCACCAGGGCCGTTGCGCGACACCCGGGAACCCGTACCGGACGGGGCGGCCGGTACCGCGGCCGCCCGTGGTCCCGCCTGCCTGGGGCCTTGTCGGCCCTGGATCCGGTCGGTTCCGGCCCTGCGGGAGGGGACCAGGGTCCCGGTGCGGGTACCGGTTCCCGTGACCTGACACGAACCCGTTCAGACCTACCGAAAGCGGCTGCCCGTCCGAACCTGCGGCTCGCGGAACCGCCCGGCTCGGCGCTTTTGGTCCTGCCGGACGCGACACCCTTCCGGACCTGACGCCCGTCCGGCGTAGCGAATCTGGCACCCGTCCGGAGTATCGGATCCCACGCCCGTCCGGACGTGCCCGGCTCAGCCCCTTCCGGACCACCGAAGACAGCATCCCCGAGACCCTGCCGGACTCTGCGCCCTCCGGACCGGCCGGTCCGGCCCGGCAGGGACCCACCGAGCGCGGCTCTGCGCGAACCCGTCCGAGCCGGCCCGTGCGGACTTGTCCGAGGCAGCCGTGCGGGCCCACCGGACCCAGCCCCTGTGACCCACCGGAGGCAGCGCCTGCGAACCCACCGGACGCAGCCCGTGCGAACCCGTCGCAGCCGGCCCGTGCGAACCCGCCGGAGGCAGCGCGGGCCTAGCGGACCAGACCCCACCGGAAGCCGAGGGCCACCGCGTGCGCACGGTCCGACGCGCCGAGTTTCTTGAACAGCCGCCGCGCGTGGGTCTTGACGGTGTCCTCGGAGAGGAACAGCTCCCGGCCGATCTCGGCGTTGGAGCGGCCGTGGCTCATGCCTTCGAGAACCTGGATCTCGCGCGCGGTGAGGGTGGGCGCCGCGCCCATCTCGGCCGAGCGCAGGCGGCGCGGAGCCAGTCGCCAGGTCGGGTCGGCGAGCGCCTGGGTGACGGTCGCCCGCAGTTCCGCGCGCGAGGCGTCCTTGTGGAGATAGCCGCGGGCGCCCGCGGCCACGGCGAGCGCCACGCCGTCCAGGTCCTCGGCGACGGTGAGCATGATGATGCGCGCACCGGGGTCGGCGGACAGGAGCCGCCGGACGGTCTCGACACCGCCGAGACCGGGCATGCGTACGTCCATCAGAATCAGGTCCGAGCGATCGGCGCCCCAGCGGCGGAGGACTTCCTCGCCGTTGGCCGCCGTCGTCACACGCTCGACGCCCGGCACGGTCGCGACCGCGCGGCGGAGCGCCTCTCGGGCAAGCGGGGAGTCGTCGCAGACGAGGACGGATGTCATGGCCGCCCTCCGCAACTGATGCGCGTCACCTTGTGCCTCCAGGCTGGTACGAAATCGTCACCTGTGCGGTCGACCGTCTCGGACGCCTGCCCGAGCCCTTGTGTTCTCAACCGCCTCGCACTCTCAACGACGGTCACTCGAAAGAGTTACGGGGCCGTGTGCCATCTTCGGCACTCTACGTGAGGGGACGGACACGATGCAGACATGCCCGGCCGGTCCTCGTTTTTTCATCACAACCCGTGCCCCGTTCAGCCGCTTTTCTTCCCGTTTCACGGTGTCTGGAGCTAGATTCGCAATGAGTCATATTTTCATCTCCTTACAACGGAGATGTACGGTCGTCGGCACCGTATCCGCGTAGAACGGCTACAAGGGGTCACGCAATGGCAGATTTCTCCCGCCTTCCCGGACCGAACGCTGACCTGTGGGACTGGCAGCTCCTGGCTGCGTGCCGCGGGGTCGACAGCTCGCTCTTCTTCCATCCCGAGGGCGAGCGCGGTGCGGCTCGGAGCGCTCGAGAGAACTCGGCCAAGGAGGTCTGCATGAGGTGCCCGGTCCGTGCGGAATGCGCCGCACACGCACTGGCGGTGCGCGAGCCGTACGGGGTCTGGGGCGGACTGACCGAGGACGAGCGCGAGGAACTCATGGGACGGGCACGGAACCGGCTGGTCACCGCATCGGCGGCCGGCGGGGACGGTATCCCGCACAGCTGAAGGAACGTTTTTCTCATTCAACTTTTGACTTTCTTCACCCCCGCGACCTGGTGAAGGCGCGGCTGACACACGTGACCTATTGGCGGGTACGGCGGCCCTGGCCCGTCAGACGGACCGACGCACGCCTGAGCTGGTCCAGCGTGGCCGCCACCGTCGGCACCCGCGCCAGATCCGGCAGGGTGAGCGCGACGATCTCCCGCCGCACGGCCGGTTCCAGCGTCACCGTGCGCACGCCTCTGGGCCGTACGGACTCGATGGCGAGCTGGGGCAGCACCGCGACGCCGAGACCCGCGCCCACCAGCCCGACCACCGCCGGATAGTCGTCGGTCGCGAAGTCGATACGGGGTGTGAAGCCCGCGCTCTCGCAGACCTCGATCAGCCGGCCGCGGCAGCGCGGGCACCCGGCGATCCAGGACTCGTCCGCGAGGTCGGCGATGGCGACGGCCCCGGCATGGGCGAGCCCGTGCCCGTCCGGGACCAGCGCCACCAGCCGGTCCGTCAGCAGGGGCCGTACGACGAGGTCGGCCCACTCGTCGGCACCGCCCGCCACGAGCTCGTACCGGAAGGCGAGCGCGATGTCACAGTCGCCCTCGCGCAGCAGTTCGACGGAGCGCGGCGGTTCGGCCTCCTCCAGGGAGACCCGGGTACCGGGGTGCTCGGCCCGCAGGGCCGCCAGCGCGGTCGGTACGAGGGTGGAGCTGCCGCTGGGGAAGGAGACGAGCCGGACCCGTCCGGCCCGCAGCCCCGCGATGGCGGCGATCTCCTCCTCGGCGGCGGTGAGCCCGGCGAGGATGCCGGCCGCGTGCCGCACGAGGGCCTCACCGGCCTGGGTCAGCCGCATCTCGCGTCCGCCGCGGACGAGGAGCGGGGTGCCCACCACGGCTTCGAGGGCCTTCATCTGCTGGCTGACCGCGGGCTGCGTGCAGCCCAGTTCCCGGCCCGCCGCCGAGAAGGAACCGGTGGTGGCGACGGCGCGCAGGACGCGGAGATGACGGCCCTCGATCACCCTTCGAGCATAAGCCGGACTTTCATGTCGCACCGGAAAATGTGTCGGTGCTTTGCGATCGGCGTGCGTACCGTACGGCCATGAAACTTGTCTCGGTGAATGTCGGTACGGCCACGGCCGTGGACTACACGGACCAGGCGGAGGGGCTGACGGGGATCGGCAAGCGGCCCGTGGCCGACCCGGTGCGGGTGACGTCTCCCGGCCCGAAGGGGACCGGCGGCAGCGGGCTGGCCGGCGACGCGGTGTGCGACCTGCGCCATCACGGCGGGAACGACCAGGCGGTGTACGCGGTCGCGCGCGAGGACCTCGACGGCTGGGAGCGGGAACTGGGACGCACCCTGCCCGACGGGTGCTTCGGCGAGAACCTGACGACCGAGGGTCTCGACGTGTCCGGCGCCCTGATCGGCGAGCGCTGGCGCGTCGGCCCCGAGGTGGTTCTGGAGGTCACCTCCGGGCGCATACCCTGCCGCACCTTCCAGGCCCATCTGGGCGAACCGGGATGGGTGAAGAGGTTCACGCGCAAGGGGGCACCGGGTGCCTATCTGCGGGTGATCGAGCCGGGTGAGATACGGGCGGGCGACCGGATCGAGATCGTGCACCGGCCGGACCACGACGTGACGGTGGCCCTCCTGTTCCGTGCGGCGACCACCGAGCGCGCTCTCCTGACCCAGGTCCTCGCGGCGGGAACCGCACTGCACCCCGAGGCGTTGGAGGAAGCACGGCGATATGTGGCGAAGTACGGGGAAACGGCGGACACCGCAGGGGATGGGAAGGAATGAGGGGGTGGCGCAGAAGGCCGCAGCAGCACGGAGGGCGCCGGTCCGGGTAACTACTCTTGGGCCATGACAACGGCTCTGATTACGGGATCGACCGCGGGGATCGGCGCCGCGTTCGCGCGGCGGCTGGCTGCCGACGGACACGACCTGGTCCTGGTGGCACGGGACACGAAGCGGTTGCGCGAGCACGCGACCGAACTCCACGACCGGCACGGCATCGAGGCGGAGGTGCTGACCGCCGACCTGGCGACCGACGGCGGCATCGAGACGGTCGCCGCGCGCCTGTCCGACCGGAAGAACCCGGTCGACCTCCTCGTCAACAACGCCGGTTTCGGCAACAAGGGCCGCTATCTCGACGTGTCCATGGCCGACGAGCTGAAGATGATGAAGGTGCACTGCGAGGCGGTCCTCCGGCTGACCTCGGCGGCGACGGAGACGATGCGCGCGCGGGAGCGCGGGGGTGTCGTCAATGTCGCGTCCGTGGCCGCGTTCGTGCCGCGCGGCACCTACGGGGCGTCCAAGGCGTGGGTCGTGCAGTTCACCCAGGGTGCGGCGCGGGACCTGGCCGGCAGCGGCGTACGGCTGATGGCGCTGTGTCCCGGGTTCGTCCGCACCGAGTTCCACGAGCGGGCCGGGCTGGGGACGGACAACATCCCGGGCTGGATGTGGCTGGACGCCGACAAACTGGTCGGGGCGGCGCTCGAGGACCTGGCCCGCGGCAAGTCGCTGTCGATCCCGGACGCCCGGTACAAGGTGCTGATGGGCCTGGCGAAGATGGCACCCCGCAGCCTGCTCGGCGGCATCACCTCCCGCACGGGCCGCAAGTACGGCCCGCAGTAGACCCACCGAGGACACGGACGACGAAGGTAACGACGGCAGCCGGAAGACGGCAGCGGCGCACGGAAGGAGTGGGGACAGAGGTGAGTGACGCCTCGTTAGGTACGCCGGTGCAGGCGGCCACCGCCTGCACCCTTATCTCGCCGTAGCCCCGAGGCCGTAGCCCCGAGAGGGCTCCCCGCGCGGGATCCCATCCCGCCACCCGCACCCCACGGCATCACACGCCGGACGATTCAGTGCGAAGATGTGCATATCTACCGGAACCAGCCACGCGACGGCGTCGTGCGGACCGGAGGCACCCCACCATGACCTTCGTACAGATCATCGACTGCAAGACCAGCCGCTTCGACGACATGGACCGGCTGATGGACGACTGGGTCGAGACGACCAAAGGCAAACGGACGGCGACGCACAGCCTGATCGGCAAGGACCGGTCGGACGGGTCGCACTTCATCGAGATCGTCGAGTTCCCCACGTACGAGGACGCGATGCGGAACTCGAACCTCCCGGAGACGGACAGGATCTTCCGCGAGATGGTCGCCCTGTGCGACGAGATGCCGACGTTCACCGACCTGGACGTGGTCCGTGACGAGCAGCTCCTCGCCGCCACCGCGCGCAAGGTCTTCGAGACGATGTCCGCACCGGGCGAACTGCCCCCGCTGAACGACCTGTTCGCCGAGGACGTCCACGACCACGCCTTCGTCGGCGAGCAGGACACCATCGGGCTGGACGCCGTCCGGCGCGACATCGAGATGTGGCGCAGCGCCTTCGACTTCACGTTCACCATCGAGGACCAGATCACCGAGGGCGACCTGGTGTGCAGCCGCGGGACCTGGACCGGCACCCACCGGGGCGACTTCCTCGGCATCGCGGCCACGGGCCGGCAGGCCACCATCACCGGCACGATCGTCTTCCGCTGCGGACCGGACGGCAAGATCGCCGAGAGCTGGTGGCAGTACGACCGCCTCGGCCTGATGTCCCAGCTCGGCGCCCTGGACACCCTGGGCACCTGACCCCGCACCCCACCCGCCTCACCCCACCGGACCCGCGAGGGGCAGCCCCCGTTCCCGCACCGCGGGAGCGGGGGTTTCCGCACCGATCGACCACGCACGGCCTTCCGCACGAACACGGCCCGTTCGCCGGTGCACTCGAACTCCTCGACCGCCACGGCCCGGTGTGCGCGGCGCGTGACGTGCCGGAGGCCCGGCGCCCCGTGTGGACAGGGGTGCCGGGCCTCCGGTGCGGTGCTTGAAGCGGCGTGCCTAGTGGGAGTGGCCGTGGCCGCCGGCCGCGGGGGCCGCCGGCTCCTCTTCCTTCTTCTCGACGACCAGGGTCTCGGTCGTCAGGAGGAGGGAGGCGATGGAGGCCGCGTTCTCCAGGGCGGAGCGGGTGACCTTCACCGGGTCGATGACGCCGGCCTTGACCAGGTCGCCGTACTCGCCGGTGGCGGCGTTGAAGCCCTGGCCCTTCTCCAGCTCGGCGACCTTGGAGGTGATGACGTAGCCCTCCAGGCCCGCGTTCTCCGCGATCCAGCGCAGCGGCTCCACGGCGGCGCGGCGGACGACCGCGACACCGGTGGCCTCGTCGCCGGTCTTGTCGAGGTTGCCCTCCAGGACCTTCACCGCGTGGACGAGCGCCGAGCCACCGCCGGAGACGATGCCCTCCTCGACCGCGGCACGGGTCGCCGAGATGGCGTCCTCCAGGCGGTGCTTCTTCTCCTTCAGCTCCACCTCGGTGGCGGCGCCGACCTTGATCACGCACACGCCGCCGGCCAGCTTCGCGAGGCGCTCCTGGAGCTTCTCGCGGTCCCAGTCGGAGTCGGTGTTCTCGATCTCGGCCTTGATCTGCGCGATGCGGCCCTGCACGTCCTCGGAGTTGCCGGCACCGTCGACGATCGTCGTGTCGTCCTTGGTGATCGTGACGCGGCGGGCGGTGCCCAGCACGTCGACGCCGACCTGGTCGAGCTTGAGGCCGACCTCCTCGGAGATCACCGTCGCGCCGGTCAGCGTCGCCATGTCCTGCAGCATCGCCTTGCGGCGGTCGCCGAAGCCGGGGGCCTTGACCGCGACCGCGTTGAACGTGCCGCGGATCTTGTTGACGACGAGGGTGGACAGCGCCTCGCCCTCCACGTCCTCGGCGATGATCAGCAGCGGCTTCGAGGAGTTGGTCTGGATGACCTTCTCCAGCAGCGGCAGCAGGTCCGCGATCGAGCCGATCTTGCCCTGGTGGATCAGGATGTACGGCTCGTCGAGGACGGCCTCCATGCGCTCCTGGTCCGTGACGAAGTACGGGGACAGGTAGCCCTTGTCGAAGGCCATGCCCTCGGTGAAGTCCAGCTCCAGACCGAAGGTGTTGGACTCCTCGACGGTGATGACACCGTCCTTGCCGACCTTGTCCATCGCCTCGGCGATCAGCTCGCCGACCTGCTGGTCCTGCGCCGACAGCGCGGCCACGGCGGCGATGTCCGACTTCTCGTCGATCGGGCGCGCGGAGGCCAGCAGCTCGTCCGACACGGCCTTGACCGCGGCGTCGATGCCCTTCTTCAGGGAGGCCGGGGAGGCACCGGCGGCGACGTTGCGCAGCCCCTCGCGCACCAGCGCCTGGGCGAGCACGGTGGCGGTGGTGGTGCCGTCACCCGCGATGTCGTTGGTCTTGGTCGCCACCTCCTTCACCAGCTGGGCGCCGAGGTTCTCGTACGGGTCGTCGAGCTCGACCTCGCGGGCGATGGTGACGCCGTCGTTGGTGATGGTGGGCGCGCCGAACTTCTTGTCGATGACGACGTTGCGGCCCTTGGGGCCGATCGTCACCTTGACCGTGTCGGCCAGCTTGTTGACGCCGCGCTCGAGGGCGCGACGGGCGTCCTCGTCGAACTTCAGGATCTTCGCCATGACAGCGGGAGCCCTCTCGGAGATCTAGGGAGTGAAAACGGCGCTGCGCCCCGGCGCCCGTGTACAGGTGGTCCCGGGGGCCTGGGCGCAGCGTCTGATGTCTGGCATCAGTGGCGGCAGAACCCGGCCGGCGAAACCGCCGGTGTGGTGCTGCCTGTCACGAAGTGACTTACTTCTCGATGATCGCGAGCACGTCGCGAGCCGAGAGGACGAGGTACTCCTCGCCGTTGTACTTCACCTCGGTGCCGCCGTACTTGCTGTACAGAACGACGTCGCCGACCTTGACGTCGAGCGGCAGACGCTCGCCGTTCTCGAACCGGCCCGGGCCCACGGCGAGGACGGCGCCCTCCTGGGGCTTCTCCTTCGCGGTGTCCGGGATGACCAGGCCAGAAGCCGTGGTCTGCTCGGCGTCCAGCGGCTGGACCACGATGCGGTCCTCGAGCGGCTTGATGGCAACCTTGGAGCTGGTGGTCGTCACGATCCGACCTCCCCCTTCGGAGATCACGGGGTTAACTGTCTGAGGTGGCGACCAGGTGGATCCGTCGTCGCGGGTGCCGGACCTGCCCGTCGCGTTGTTGGCACTCTCATCTGCCGAGTGCCAGAGCCGAGACTATGACCGCGATTAGCACTCGGTCAAGCGGAGTGCCAGTTGTCTGCGACGCGTCGGCCGGATCGGGAGCCTCGCCGGCGGTTCTTCCTCGGCACCCCTGGCTGCGGTGGGCCTTGCCGGAGGGGGCTGCGTCCCAGCCCCCTCCGGCTCTGAACGGGCCTTGTCCTCGAGCGCCGGACGGGCTGGACGGCGCGGGCCCCGTCTCAAGGGGTGACCTGACGGCCACATCGCACCGCGCCCTACAGGTAGTCCTCCAGGCGGGCCGCCGTCAGGCCGTTCTGCTGCATCGTCCGCAGGAGGCGCGTCGTTCTCGTGCTCAGGCTCGGGCCGGTCGGCCGCTCCGGGCCGAGCCGGACGATGTCTCCGGGACAAAGGCGCCGGTCCCCGTGGGCGTAGGTCAGGGTGCCGGTCGCCATGGAGGCCCGCCACAGGATCAGGGCGCCGACCCCGCAGTCGGCCGCGGCGTGCAGGGTCGTCGTGTCGTACGTGCCGCGGGGCGGGCGGAGGAAGCGGGCGTGGATGTCGAAACGGGCGCGGAGTCCGTCCTGCTGGCCGCAGATCCGGGCGCGCTGGACGGCGTACGGCAGGCCGCGCAGGGATCCGCGGCCGGACGTCCGGTTCTGTACGGCGGCTCCCGCCGCGCGCAGCCTCGCGAACTCGGTGCGGGCCGGTGCGGTGGCCGCGGAAGGCGCGGTGGCGGAGGCCGTCACGAACAGGGTGACCGGCAGGCGCAGGTCGCGGACCAGGCCGGCGAAGCGGGAATCCCGGCGGGTGCCGGAGGGGGCGTAGTCGTAGGTCAGGAACACCACGCGGTCGCGGGTGCGGATGCGGTCCAGCACGGGCGGCAGGCCGGGGCCCACCGTACGGGCGGGGGGTGCCGCCGACGGCTTCGGGGGCCGGCGCAGCGGGGCGGGCAGGCCCCAGCGGCGGTACGGCGGCAGGGTCTCCTCGGACGCGGTCACGGTGCGGGCGGCGGGCTCCACCCGCTGCGCCGCCTTCATGCCCAGGCGCTCGATGGGGTCCACGGACTGGGCGCAGCCGGTGAGCAGGGGGGCGGGGAGGAGCAGGGCGGGGAGGAGAACGGCCGCCGTCAGGGGTCGGCGGGCGGTCACAGGTAGTCCTCCAGGCGGGCCACCGCGTAGCCCTCCGCCGTGACCTTGGCCAGGAAGCGGCGGACCATGTCGGCCATCGTGCCCTTCCATTCGGCGGGGCCCCGGAAGTGGGTCAGCACGATGTCGCCGGGGTGGAGGTGCTGGTCGCCCTCGCGGTACTCCCAGTGGTCGACGAACACCTCCTCGTCCCAGATGGGCGCGTACCGGATGCCGCACGCCTTCGCGGCCCGCAGGGTGTCCTGGTTGTAGTTGCCGAACGGCGGGCGCAGGACGGTGGGGCGTCTGCCGAACTGTTTCTCCATCACGTCCTGCATGCCGCAGATCTCGTGCTTCTGCTCCTCGTAGGACAGGCCCGGCAGGTAGGGGTGATGGAGGGTGTGGTTGTCGAGGGTGACGCCGAGGGAGCGCATGGTCCGGAAATACGCGTAATCGTCCTTGATCAGGAAGTCGCTGAGGAAGGCCGAGTACGGGATCCTCAGGTCCCGCATCATCCGCAGGAACGCCGGGTCCTTCTCGTTGCCGTCGTCGATGGTGAGGAAGACGACCTTGTCGTGGGTGGGGACGGTGGTGAAGACCGGGGGGAGGTTCAGTTCCTCCTGCTCGTCGACCTCGAAGCCCTTGCGGGCCGTGATCCGCGGCTTGTGCGACGGGGGCGGCGGGGCCGCCAGGGGGACCTGGGACAGGCCCCAGCGCCGCGCCACGGCGGCACGGGCGGCGTACGCGGCGCGCAGGCGCGTGGCGTACGTGTCCAGGGCGCGCGCGGCGGCGGGGGCGCGCGCGGCCTGCTGGCCCGGGGCGGGATGCGCGGAGGCACCGGGGCCGGTCTGTGTGCAGCCGGAGGCGACGGCGGCGGCCGCCAGGGCGGTGACACCGGCCAGAGCGGCACGGAGACCCACCCGCCCCTTCGCCGTATTTTTGTCATTTTGTACTACCACTCGCATGACGCGGGATCCTCGCAGGCGGCGCCCTCCGCCTCCGGCCGACACCGCCGTCCGCGCCCGCACCGTCCACCGACCGGCCCACATCCGCCCGCCGCCTGGCCGACAATGACCCGGTGAACGACCTCGCCCCGCCGGACGCCCTCCGCGCCCTCGACACCCTCCACGCCCTCCTCACCCCCGGAGGACGTGCCCTCCTCGACGAGGTGCGCGGCACCGCCCCCGCCGACGAGCTGGCCGTGGCCACCCGGCTGCGCCGGGCGCACGCGCCGGAGCTCGTGTCGGCGGCGCTCGGCCAGGCCCGGCTGCGGCAGCGGGCGGCGGCGAAGTTCCCGGCGGCGGACGCGGAACGGATGTTCTTCACGCCCAACGGGGTCGAGCAGTCCACCCGGACGAGCGTGGCGGCGTACCGGGCGGGACGGCTGCGGGACCTGGGCGTGACCTCCGTCGCCGATCTGTGCTGCGGCATCGGCGGCGACGCGATCGCGCTGGCCCGCGCCGGGATCCGGGTGCTCGCCGTGGACCGGGACCCGCTGACGGCGGCCGTGGCCCGTGCCAACGCCGCCGAACTCGGGCTCGCGGACCTGATCGAGGTGCGGGAGGCCGACGTCACGGAGGTGGACACGTCGTCGTACGACGCCGTCTTCGTCGACCCGGCGCGGCGCGGCGGCCGGGGCCGGATCTTCGACCCGGAGGCGTACTCACCGCCGCTGTCCTGGGCGGTCGGAGCGGCTGCCGCGGCCCGGACGGCCGCGCTGAAGATCGCGCCGGGCATCCCCCACGAGGCGATCCCGGCGGCGGCCGAGGCGGAGTGGGTCTCGGACGGCGGGGACGTGAAGGAGGCCGTGCTGTGGTTCGGCGAGGGCAGCGAGGCGGGCGCCGTACGGGCCACGCTGCTGCCGGGGCCGCGCACCCTGCGCGGGCGCGGGCTGCCGGATCCCGGCGTGCGGCCGGTGGGCCGGTACCTCTACGAGCCCGACGGCGCCGTCATCCGGGCCCATCTGGTGGCCGAGGCCGCCGAGGAGCTCGGTGGCGGGCTGATCGACCCGACCATCGCGTACATCACGGCCGACGCGGCACGCCCCACCCCCTACGCGACGGCGTACGAGATCACCGACCAGCTGCCCTTCAACGTCAAGAAGCTCCGGGCCCTGCTCCGCACCCGGGAGGTCGGCGTCCTGACGGTCAAGAAGCGCGGCTCGGCCGTCGAGCCGGAGGAACTGCGCCGCAAGGTCAAGCCGTCGGGACCGAACGCGGCGACGGTCTTCCTCACGCGCGTCGCGGGCGCCCCGACCATGCTCCTCGGCCACCCCGCCACGATGCCCGGCTGACACGACCCCGCCGCGCCGCCCGGCCGGCGCGGCACGCAGCGCCGCCCTGGTGACGCTGTCTCACCGCACGTGGTTCTGACGGTGCCTCAGCCGCATTCCCGGGCCCGTCGCAGCAGGAGTTCCCGTTCGCGCTCGTTGCGGGTCAGGGTCGCCGCCCGGGCGAACTCCTCGCGGGCCTCGGCCGTGCGGCCCAGGCGGAGGAGGAGGTCGGCGCGGACGCCGGGCAGCAGGTGGTAGTCGCGCAGGGCCGGTTCGGCGGCCACCGCGTCCACGATCGCCAGGGCCGGTGCCGGGCCCTCGGCCATCGAGACGGCCACCGCACGGTTCAGCTCGACGACGGGCGACCGGGTCCGGGCCGCCAGCAGGGCGTACAGGGTCGCGATGGCGGGCCAGTCCGTCTCCTCGTACGTGTAGGCGCGCGCGTGGCACGCGGCGATCGCCGCCTGGAGGACGTACGGGCCCGGGGCGCCGGACGCGGCACCGGCCTCCGCGCGGGACAGGGCCGTGACGCCGCGGGTGATGAGCAGGCGGTCCCAGCGGCGCCGGTTCTGGTCCTCCAGGAGGACCGGCGTGCCGTCCGGGCCGGTACGGGCGGCCGTGCGGGACGCCTGGAACTCCAGCAGCGCGGCCAGCCCGTGCACCTCGGGCTCCTTGGGCATCAGGCCGGCCAGCAGGCGGGCCAGCCGCAGGGCGTCCTCGCACAGCGCGGGACGCAGCAGGTCGGCGCCGGCGGTGGCGGCGTACCCCTCGTTGAAGATCAGGTAGATGACGTCCAGGACGGATCCGAGGCGTGCCTCGCGGTCGGGGCCGTACGGCACCTCGAAGGCGACGTTCTTCGCCGCGAGGGTGCGTTTCGCGCGGACGATGCGCTGGGCGACCGTCGGTTCCGGGGTGAGGAACGCGCGGGCGATCTCGGACGTGGTGAGGCCGCCCAGCAGCCGCAGGGTGAGCGCGGTGCGGGCCTCGGGCGGCAGGACCGGGTGGCAGGCGGTGAAGACGAGGCGCAGGAGGTCGTCGTCGATGTCCTCCGGGTCGGACGGTTCCGCCGGCGGTGCCGTCACCGACTGGTCCCGGCCGATCTCCCGGAGCTTGCGGGCGTAGTTCTCCCGGCGTCTGACCAGGTCCACGGCACGGTGCCGGGCGGTGGCCGTCAGCCAGGCGCCCGGGTTGTCCGGGACGCCGTCCCGCGGCCAGCGCTCCAGGGCGGCGACCAGGGCGTCCTGCGCGAGTTCCTCCGCGATGCCCACGTCACGGACCACCCGGGCCGCGGCGGCCACCACCCGGGGGTACTCCAGACGGAAGACCGTCTCGATCGCGCCCCCGGCGACCGGGCCAGGACCGGGGGCCTGGTCGGGGCCGGGGGTTGGGGGCCGGCCGGGGGGCTGCTGGGGTTCTGGTTCCGCTTCCACAGTGCACCATCGAACACCCCGCCCCCGGTCCGGCAAAGGAACGAGAGGAACGGCGGCCGAACGGCCGGGGCAGGACGCCCCGCTCAGCCCTCCGCGATCTCCCGCACCTCGCAGGTGATCGTCCAGTGGTCCTCGTGGACCTTCACGAAGCGCTTCGTCCACTCCAGGGCCTCGGCCCTGTCCTTGCACTGCATCAGCGCGTAGCCGCCGATGACCTCCTTCGACTCGGTGAACGGGCCGTCCGTCACGGACACCTTCCCGCCCTCCCAGCGCACCTGGGCGCCCTCCGCGGCAGGGGTGAGTCCGGCGGTGTCGAGCATCACCCCGGCCTTGGTGACCTCCTCGATCAGCTTCCCCATCCGCTCCATCAGCTCGGGGCTCGGACCCCCGGCGGGCGCGGTGGACTCGTCGACGCGGATCAGTGACAGGTAACGGGGCATGGTGACTCCCTCGGTACGGGCGGGCTCTGCGGGTGCGTCCCGCCTCTCACCCATTGCGTCGAACGGGGACGGCCGGGATCGACAGACGCGCCGGATCTCCTCGGAAAATCTTTCCGCGCACCGCCGTCGGCCAGGATCGGCGCAGGTCGGCCCGGCGGATCAGCCAAGGTCAGCCCTGGTCGGCCGGGGTCAGCGGAGTGACTCCCACAGGGTGGTCGCCGCCGGTTCCTTCGCCACCACGCGGTTGGGATCGCTCGGGGCGGTCACCACCGGCATCATCACCGTCCTGACGTCGGCCGGCTCCAGACCGCCCAGGCTCTTGCCGAGGGTCATCAGCTCGGTGAGGGAGTCCAGGCCGGTGTCGGTGGTCAGGCTGTCGGTCACCGCGTCGGCGACCTCGTAGAGCTTCGCGGGGTCGGTCAGCAGGTTCTGGGTGGAGATCCGCTCCAGGAGGGCCTTCACCAGGTTCTGCTGGAGGCCTATGCGGCCGAGGTCGCTGCCGTCGCCTATGCCGTGCCGGGTCCGGGCGAGGGCCAGGGCCTGCTTGCCGTTGAGGTGGTGGGTGCCGGCCTTCAGGTGGAGGTGGCTGTCGTCGTCGTCGATGTCCTCGTCGGTGGTGACCGTGACCCCGCCCAGGGCGTCGACCAGCTTGGCGAAGCCGGAGAAGTCGATCTCGATGTAGTGGTCCATCCGGACGCCGGTGACGGACTCGGCCGTCTTGACCGCGCACACCGGCCCGCCCACCGAGTAGGCGCTGTTGAACATCGCGCCGTACGCCACCGCCGTCGAACCTCCCGACGCGAGCGGGCAGGAGGGACGGGTGACGAGGGTGTCGCGCGGGATGCTGACCACGGTCGCCCGCGTACGGCCCGCGTCGATGTGCACCACCATCGCCGTGTCGGAGCGGGCGCCGGAGCTGTCGCCGCCGCCGAGCGCCTGGTTGGCCTTGCCGCTGCGCGAGTCCGAGCCGAGGACCAGGATGTTCAGGGCGCCGCTCGGCCGGGGCGAGGCGGAGGCCGCCGCCGAGGCCGAGGCCGACGGGGTCGTCAGCGCCCGCGCGGGGCGGTCGTCGCCGAGCGCGCTGTTGATGTCGACGCTCTTGATGTTGCCGTTGAGATGCCAGTAGGCCCAGCCCGCCGCGGCGATCCCCGGGACCAGGGTGCCCGCCAGGGTGAGACCGACGGCCTTCAGCACCGCCGACCGCCGGCCCACCCGTCTGCCGCTCCCGCCGCCCCTGCCACTCGCGCCGTTCGCCTCAAGTCCTGTCACGGTCAGGACCGTAGGGGCGAATTATTAGGACTTTGTTAGGAGGAGTGACGTGCGAGGGATTTCTTCGGAGAATCTCACCGTTCTCAGCCCAGTGTCACCGTCGGCACCGGGTTGCTGCCGCTCCAGGACGCGTTGAAGCCGAACGTCACCGAGCCGCCGTCCGGGACGGTGCCGTTGTACGAGGCGTTGGTGCAGGTGACCGCCGCGCCCGACTGGGTGCAGCCGGCGTTCCACGCCTGCGTGATCTGCTGGCCCGCGCCGTACGTCCAGGTCGCCTTCCACGACGACAGCGAGGCGCCGGAGCAGGCGATCGTCACCTGGCCCGTGAAGCCGCTGTTCCACTGGTTCACCACGCTGTACGTCGCCGAGCACGCGCCGGTCGACGGCGGCGGGGTGGTGGTCGTACCGCCGAGGGCCTCGGAGATGCCGTAGTACGCCGGTTTCGGCGCGTAGTTCTCGTCGTACGGCGTCGCCGCCCCGTAGCCGGGGAAGGTGCCCGGCACCCAGGAGTCCGAGTCGGTGAAGCCCCACACGGTCACGTTGACGCAGCGGGTCACCGCGGCGCACGCCGCCGTCACCGACTTGAAGTCGGCCTTCTGCTGCGCCAGCGAGGCATCCGTGGCCGGGAGTTGCATCCGCACATCCAGCTCGGTGATCGCGACGTCGACGCCGAGGTCGGCGAAGCGCTGGATGTTCTGCTGGAGCGTGGCGGGGACCTGGCCGAGGATCAGGTGGGCCTGGAGGCCGACGCCGTCGATCGGGACGCCGGCGGCCTTCAGTGACCTGACCAGGTCGTAGAGCGCGGTGCTCTTGGCGTTGACGCCCTCGACGTTGTAGTCGTTGATGTAGAGCTTGGCGGCGGGGTCGGCCGCGTGCGCCCAGGTCAGGGCGTTGGCGATATAGCCGGAACCGAGGCCGTTGTACCAGAGGGTGGAGCGGTAGGTGCCGTCCTCGTTGAAGGGCTCGTTGACGACGTCCCACGCCGCGATGTCGCCCTTGTAGCGGGTGACCTCGGTGGTGATGTGGTTCTGGAGGAGGGTGCCGAGCTGGGCGGAGGTCCAGGTGCCGTTGGTCAGCCAGCTGGGGTTCTGGTTGTGCCAGACCAGGGTGTGGCCGCGGACCTGCTGGTTGTGCGCCTTCGCGAACGCCACGATCTGGTCTGCCTCGGTCCAGTTGAAACTGCCCTGCGTCGGCTCGACCGTGCCCCACTTCATGGCGTTGCCGGGGGTGAGGGAGCTGAACTGGGCTCCGGCGATGTCGCCGTAGGTGCCGGTGAGCTTGGAGCCGGTCACCGCCGTGCCGATGACCTTGCCCTTCGCCGACGCCAGGTCGCGCAAGGGGGTGTCCGCGGCGTGCGCCGCGGGCGCCGTCAGCAGGAGGGCTGCGGCGGTGACCAGTCCGGTCAGGGATAAGCCTGTTCTCAGAGATCGCATGCGGGTGCCTCCGAAAGTTTCGGTCGTACAACCGATTGGCTTCGGAGCAGTGTGGGGGGCGGGGTGACTGCCGTCAATACGGTGCGGCTGATGGGGCGGGTGCGGGTCGTGGTGGGCTTGTCGCGCAGTTCCCCGCGCCCCCGAGGGGGTCGGGGTCGAGGCCCGGCTCCAGCGCGGGCGCCTCTCGGCGGACGATGGCCGCAACCCCCCAGGGGCGCGGGGAACTGCGCGACCGGCCACGACGCACCCGCACCCGCCGCGCCGGCCGGAAGCCCCGCACCCCAAACCCCCTAGCCCGCCGCAGGCGCCCCCGTGCTGCTGCGCACCACCAGGCTCGTCGCCAGTTCCACCCGCGTCGCCCGTCCCGGGTCCTCCTCGCGGCCCAGGTCGAGGAGGAGTTTCGCCGCCGCCTCCGCCATCTCCGTCAGGGGCTGGCGGACCGTCGTCAGGGGCGGCCCCACCCAGCGGGCGACCGGGAGGTCGTCGAAGCCGACCACGCTGAGGTCCTCCGGCACGCGCAGGCCGAGTTCGCGCGCCGCCTCGTACAGCCCGAGCGCCTGGAGGTCGTTGCCGGCGAAGACCGCGGTGGGCCGGTCCGGGCGGCGCAGGAGGTCGAGGCCGAGACGGTAGCCCGCCTCGTGGTGGAAGTCGCCGACCCGGATGAGGGCCGGGTCGAAGGGCACTCCCGCCGTCTCCAGGGCGGCCCGGTAGCCGTCGACGCGGGCGCGGCTGCACATCATCCGGGACGGCCCGCTGATCGCGCCGATCCGGGTGTGGCCGAGTTCGACGAGGTGCCGGGTCGCGGCGAGTCCGCCCTGCCAGTTGGTGGCGCCGATGGAGGGCACGTCGGCGCCGGGGTCGCCGGCCGGGTCCATGACCACGAACGGGATGGATCGGCTGGTCAGCAGGGCACGCTGGGAGGGGTCGAGGTCGGACAGGACGAGGACGACGCCGTGCGGGCGGCGGGCGGCGACCTGGTCGGCCCAGGTGCGGCCGGGGGTGAGGCGGCCCGCGCTCTCGCTGAGCACGACGCTCAGCCCGGCGTCCCGCGCGACGTTCTCCACGCCCCGGATGACCTCCATCGCCCAGGCGCTCTCCAGCTCGTGGAAGACGAGGTCGATCAGCGGGGAGCGGGTGGCCTCGGCGCGCCGGCGCCGGTAACCGTGGGTGCGCAGCAGCTCCTCGACACGCATCCGGGTGCCGGGCGCGACGTCGGCCCGCCCGTTGAGCACCTTCGAAACAGTCGGAGCGGACACCCCGGCCTCGCGGGCGATCTCGGCGAGCGTCGCGGTCTGGGCCGACCGTGCTGTCGTCTGGGCTGCAGCGGGTTCCGGAGCTGTCATGTCGGCGATCGTATCTCTGCACAACCCCTTGACGAAGTCCTCCGCTGGCCATAGCTTCCCGGAACATTCGGACTGTGATCCGAAACATTCGCCAATGAGGTCGGAAAAGAAGAGGTAACCGTCCATGGAGTCCTACAGCAGGCACAGCAGGCGCTGGTTCCTTGGCGCAGCGGGCGCCACCACCCTCATCTCGGCCGCCGGACTCACCGCGTGCGGCTCCAGCGGCGGTTCCGGCGGCGGCAAGAAGCTGACCGCCTTCGTGTACGGCGACGACGCCGTGAAGGTCCAGGTCAAGTCCGTCAACCGGTTCAACGCGTCGGCGGCGGCGAAGAAGGCCGGCGGCACCATCAAGCTGGAGAAGGTGCCCGGCGCCGACTATCCGGCCAAGCTGCGCACGGCGATGGGCTCGCCGAACGCGCCCGACGTGTTCTTCAACTGGGGCGGCGGCTCCATCAAGGCGTACAAGGACGCGAACCAGCTCGTCGACCTCACCGACATCATCACCTCGGACCCGGTCCTCAAGGGCGGCTTCCTGCCGTCGGTCATCGCGGCGGGCGGCCTCAGCGGCCACAACTACGGCATCCCGATGCGCGGGATGCAGCCGGTGATCCTCTTCTACAACAAGTCGGTGTTCACCGAGCACAAGCTCACCCCGCCCACCACCTTCGACGAGCTGCTGGCGATCAACGCCAAGCTGAAGAAGGCGAACATCACCCCCTTCGCGCTCGGCGGCTCGGACATCTGGCCCGAGCTGATGTGGCTGGAGTACCTGACGGACCGGATCGGCGGACCCCAGGTCTTCGACAAGATCAAGAACGGGGACACGAGCGGCTGGGGCGACCCGGCGGTGCTCAAGGCCGCCGAGACGGTACGGCAGCTCATCGACGACGGCGCGTTCGGCAAGGGCTACAGCTCGGTGGCGTACACCAACGGCGGTGCCCCCGCGGTGTTCGCCAAGGGCAAGGCGGCGATGCACCTGATGGGCTCGTGGGAGTACTCCACGCAGCTCGGCAAGTTCCCCGACTTCGCCAGGAACAACCTCGGCTGGTGCGCCTTCCCGAAGGTCGAGGGCGGCGCGGGCGACATCCGCAACGTCGTCGGCAACCCCACCAACTACTGGTCGGTCAACGCCCGTACGGGCAACAAGGACGCGGCGATCGCCTTCCTGAAGACCTGCGCGTCCGAGCAGTACGCCAAGGACCTGATCGCCAACGGTGACATCCCGACGACCGCCAACGCGGAGAAGCTCCTCGACGCCTCCCCCAACCCGGAGTTCGCCAAGTTCCAGTACCAGATGGTCAAGAACGCCCCGGCGTTCACGCTGAGCTGGGACCAGGCGGTCGACCCGGACGTGTCGACGCCGATGCTCACCGAGATCAACAAGCTGTTCGTGGGCAAGTCGTCGCCGAGCCAGTTCGTCTCGGCGCTGAAGGGGCTCAAGTGAGCTCCACCGCCACCAGGGTACGGGCGTCCTCGGGCGGCGTCAGCCGCGCGGGGCGCCCGCACGCCTCCTGGGCGCTGCCCGGCGTGCTGTTCTTCGCGTTCTTCGCCCTCGCCCCCATGGTGCTGGCGGTCTACCTCTCCTTCACCAAGTGGAACGGCCTCGGCGACCCGCAGCCGACCGGCCTCGACAACTGGCGCAAGCTCTTCGCCGACGACCGCCTCACCCAGTCCCTCACGGTCACCGTGCTCCTCACGCTGGCCAGTTGGGTGTTCCAGACGGTCGTCTCCCTGCTGCTCGGCGTCTGGGCGGCGGGCCGGCAGCGCAACCGGGCGATCCTCTCCGCGATCTTCTTCGTGCCGTTCCTGCTCTCCTCCACCGCGATCGCCCTGCTCTTCTACGCCCTGCTCGACCCGAACTTCGGGATCATCCAGCAGGACACCCTCGGCTCCACCCGGGGCGCGTTCCTCGCGATCGTGTTCGTCGGCGGCTGGCAGTTCATCCCCTTCCACACCCTGATCTACCAGGGCGGGGCCCGGCAGATCCCCGAAGTCCTCTACCAGGCGGCCGCCATCGACGGGGCGGGCCGCTACCGTCAGTTCTTCTCCATCACGCTGCCCCAGCTGCGCAACACGGCCACCACGTCCGGGGTCCTGATGATCGTGGGCTCGCTGACGTACTTCGAGACCGTCCTCATCCTGACCCAGGGCGGCCCCGGCACGGACACCGCGATCCTGCCGTACCTGATGTACGAAGCCGGCTTCAAGAGCTACGACTTCGGCTACGCGAGCGCCATCGCGACCTTCCTCGTCGTCGCCGCAACCGGGCTCTCGCTGCTGATGGTCCGGCTGACCGGGTTCGGCGCCATGCGCAGCACCCGGGAAGGGATGTGACCGACACCATGTCGCACGACACGCTGCCCCGTCCTCCCGTGAAGACCGAGAAGCGGGGGCGCCCGCGGGACGGCGCACCACCCCGCAGGCGGCCCCGCCACTGGACCCGGCGCCCCGACACCGTGGCCGGTATCGGTTCGATCGTCTGGCTGGCGATCGTCATCATCCCGATCTACGCGATGATCTCGGCGTCCCTCACCCGCCAGGACCATGCGCTCGGCAACAACGCCCTGAAGCCGCCGGCCCACCCGACCCTCGACAACTACAACACCGTCCTGCACAACGGGTTCGGGCACTTCCTCACCAACACGGTGATCGTCGCGGCCGCCGTCGTGGCGATCGTCCTCGTGCTGTGCGTGCCGCTCTCCTACGTCGCCGTCCGCACCCGCAGCTTCTGGTCGGGCGCGGCCTTCCGGCTGTTCCTGCTGGGCGTCGCCATCCCGGCGCAGGCCGTGGTCGTCCCGCTGTACCTGATGATCGCCAAGCTGAACCTCTACGACAGCCTCCTCGCGATCATCCTGCCGACGGCGGCCTTCGCGATGCCGGTGTCCGTGCTGATCCTCACCGGCACGCTGCGCGACATCTCGGAGGAGATGTACGAGGCGATGTCCCTGGACGGCGCGTCCGCCACCCGGATGCTGTTCCAGCTGGTCATCCCGATGACGAAGGGCGGCATCAGCACCGTCGTCATCTACTCGGCGCTCCAGGCGTGGAACGGCTTCCTCTTCCCCCTGATCTTCACCCAGTCCGACGGCCCCCGGGTGCTGACGCTCGGCCTGTTCAACTACGTCAGCCAGTTCGGCGTGAACATCCCGGCCCTGCTCGCCTCGGTCGTCCTCTCCGGCATCCCGATCTTCCTCGTCTATCTGGTGGCCCGGCGTGCCCTGGTGGGCGGCCTGATGGGCGTCGGCGGCAAGTGAGAGCCGCCCGCGGCCTGCCGCACCAGGCCGCGCGCGGCCCCCGCCTCACACTTCTCGACAGGAGTTCCATGACCACCGCCCCCGACCCCGCCCCGGCCCCGACCCCGGCTCCCTGGCGCGACCCCGCGCTGCCCGCCGCCGCCCGCGTCGCCGACCTGCTCTCCCGGATGACCCTCCGGGAGAAGACCGCCCAGCTGTACGGCGTCTGGGTGGGCGCCGACACGGACGGCGACGGCGTCGCCCCCCACCAGCACGACATGACCGCCGACCACGACTGGGACGAGCTGATCACCCACGGCCTCGGCCAGCTCACCCGCAGCTTCGGCACCGCCCCCGTCGACCCGGACACCGGCGCCCAGGCCCTCGCCCTCGCCCAGCGGCGGATCGCCGGGGCCGGGCGCTTCGGCATCCCGGCGGTCGCGCACGAGGAGTGCCTCGCCGGGTTCACCGCCTGGCAGGCCACCGCCTACCCGGTGCCGCTGGCCTGGGGCGCGAGCTTCGACCCGGAGCTGGTCGGCGAGATGGCCCGCCGGATCGGCGCCGACCTGCGCTCGGCCGGCGTCCACCAGGGCCTCGCGCCGGTCCTGGACGTCGTCCGCGATCTGCGCTGGGGCCGGGTGGAGGAGACCATCGGCGAGGACCCGTACCTCGTCGGCACGATCGGCTCCGCCTATGTCCGGGGCCTGGAGTCGGCGGGGATCGTCGCCACCCTCAAGCACTTCGCCGGGTACGCCGCCTCCGCCGGGGCGCGCAACCTCGCGCCGGTACGGGCCGGGGTGCGGGAGTTCGCCGACGTGACGCTGCCGCCGTTCGAGATGGCGCTGCGGCTGGGCGGCGCGCGGTCGGTGATGGCCGCGTACACCGAGACCGACGGCGTACCGGCGTCCGCCGACCCCCGACTGCTCACCGAACTCCTCCGCGAGGAGTGGAAGTTCACCGGCACGGTGGTCGCGGACTACTTCGGCATCGGCTTCCTGGAAACCCTGCACCGGGTGGCGGGCGACCCGGCGGAGGCGGCCCACGCCGCCCTGGCGGCCGGCATCGATGTCGAACTCCCGACCCTGAAGTGCTACGGCGAGCCCCTGCTGGAGGCGGTCCGCGCGGGCCAGATCCCGGAGGCGCTGATCGACCGGGCGGCGACCCGCGTGCTGCTCCAGAAGTGCGAACTGGGCCTGCTGGACGAGGACTGGACGCCAGAACCGGCAGGGCCGATCGACCTGGACTCCCCGGCGAACCGTGCCGTGGCCCGCCGGCTGGCGGAGGAGTCGGTGGTCCTGCTGGACAACCCGGCCGGACTGCTCCCCCTCGCCCCCGACGCCCGCGTCGCGGTGGTCGGCCCCCGCGCGGCCGACGCGCTGGCGATGCTGGGCTGCTACAGCTTCCCCTCCCACGTCCTCCCGAACCACCCCGACGTCCCCCCGGGCCTGGACATCCCGACGCTCCTGGACGCCCTGCGCACCGAACTCCCCGACGCCAAGGTGACCTTCGCGGAAGGCTGCGGGGTGACGGACCCGGACACGTACGGCTTCACCGAGGCGGTGGCGCGGGCGGCCGAGGCCGATGTGTGCGTGGCCGTGCTCGGCGACCGGGCGGGCCTGTTCGGCCGGGGCACCAGCGGCGAGGGCTGCGATGTCACGGACCTGCATCTGCCCGGCGTACAGGCCGAGTTGCTGGACGCCCTGGTGGCCACCGGCGTCCCCGTCGTCCTGGTCCTCCTCACCGGCCGCCCCTACGCCCTGGGCCGCTGGGACGGCCGGCTCGGCGCGGTCGTGCAGGCGTTCTTCCCCGGCGAGGAGGGCGGTCCGGCGGTGGCGGGCGTGCTGTCCGGCCGGGTCGGCCCGTCGGGCCGCCTGCCGGTGAGCGTGCCCCGGCTGCCCGGGGGCCAGCCGTGGACCTACCTCCAGCCGCCGCTGGGCCTGGCGGACGAGGTCAGCAACCTGGACCCGACACCGCTGTACCCGTTCGGACACGGCCGGTCCTACACGGAGTTCACGTGGTCGGACTACGCCGGTCCGGCCCCGGAGATCGCCACCGACGGGTCCTGCGAGGTGTCCCTCACCGTCCGCAACACGGGCGGCCGGGAGGGCACGGAGGTCGTCCAGCTGTATCTGCACGACCCGGTGGCGTCGGTGACCCGCCCGGACGTCCGCCTGGTCGGCTACCGGCGCCTGCGACTGGCCCCGGGCGAGGCGTCACGCGTGACGTTCCGCTGGCACGCGGACCTGTCGGCGTTCACCGACCGCGCGGGGCGGCGCGTGGTGGAACCGGGCGCGCTGGAAATGCGGTTGGCGTCGTCGAGCGCGGACATCCGGCACACGGTACGGCTGGAGCTCACCGGGCCGGTACGAGTCGTGGGCCCGGAACGGGAGCTGCTGTGCGGAGCGGAGGTGTCACCGGTACCGCCGCTGGGATGACACGCGCTCCCTACGGGAAGCCGAGCGTGCAGAGCCGACGCCCCGGGCACACGGGCGGCGGCACCAGCGGGCCGCGTAGGTGCGGATCGGTGGGCCGGGTGGGCCGGGACGCCGACGTGGCCGGAGCCTGGGGCGCGTCGGGCGTCCCGGGTACCGGCCCTGTCGGCTTCTCCGGCGCGGCGTCCTGGCTCAGACCCTGGTCCGGGCTCCCGGCCGGAACGCTTCGGCTCAGGCGCCCTGTTCCTCCAGCAGACCCAGCTGGGACATGACCGAGCCGGTGTCGAAGTAGGCGCGGGCCTCCTTGACCTTGCCGTTCTCGACCTCGTAGATGTCGACGCCGTGGACCTTGACCTCACGCCCGGTGGCGGGCACGGTGCCGACGTTCAGCACGAGGTCGCCGGTCTGGGTGCCGCTGCCCGTGTACTCGATGACCACCCTGTCGCCCTCCGAGGTGAGGTGGTCGAGGTGGAACCTGCCGTCCGGCATGGCGTCGAACAACGCCCTCGCCAGCTGGGTGAAGCCGTCCGGGCCCCTCAGGGTCCGTCCGCTGCCCTCGTCGATCAGGACGCAGTCGTCGGCCACGGAGCCCTTGATGGAGTCGTAGTCACGACTGTTCCACGCGTCGAACAGCCTGTGGACGAACGCTTCGTTGTCTGCCATGAGTGCCTCCACTGCGGTCGCGCCGGCCCCCCACGCGCCCGGCACCGGCGCGGACCGTCCTGTCGCGTGCCCCTCCGCAGAAGTCCCCGAGTCGTGCTCTGTCTCCATGCTGGCCCCGCGGGACGGCCCGTGCATCTCGGGGCGGGCCCGGGCCCCTCTAGCCCTCCCCCACCGACTCGAACCGCCAGCGGTGCACCGGGCGGCTGACCAAATCAGGCTCCGGATCGGGCAGTTCCGGAAAGCCGGAGCCGACACCGGCACCGATACCGGACTCCGTGTCCCACCAGGTGATGACCAGCACGCGGTCGCCGGGAGCCCGGAAGGTCTCGCGGCGCAGCGGCTCACGGCCGTCCCCCGGCGTCTGCCGCCGTACCCAGGCGAGGAGTTCGTCACCCCGGCCGTCCGCCGCCCGGGCCTCCCACATCAGCGCGACCGTCACGGGTAGAGGTTCCCCTCGGCGACCTCGTGCGCGTGGCCGTGACCGGCGTGGTCGTGACCGTCCTGGCCGGGCCCGGGGACGTGCGTCTCCGTCACCGGGAGGGAGGAGTCGGCCGAGAGGTCCCAGGCCGACGCCGCGCGGCCCCGCGCCACCATCTCCGCGCCCAGGGCCGCCACCATCGCGCCGTTGTCCGTGCACAGCTTGGGCCGCGGCACCCGCAGCCGGATGCCCGCCTTCTCGCAGCGTTCCAGGGCCAGGGCGCGCAGACGCGAGTTCGCGGCGACACCGCCGCCGATCATCAGATGGTCGACGCCCTCGTCACGGCAGGCGCGGACCGCCTTACGGGTCAGGACATCGACGACGGCCTCCTGGAAGGACGCCGCCACATCGCGTACCGGCACGTCCTCGCCCGCCGCGCGCTTCGCCTCGATCCAGCGGGCGACCGAGGTCTTCAGACCGGAGAAGGAGAAGTCGTACAGCGGGTCGCGCGGACCGGTCAGCCCCCGCGGGAAGGCGATGGCCGCCGGGTCGCCCTCCCGTGCGTACCGGTCGATGACCGGGCCGCCGGGGAAGCCCAGGTCGAGGACGCGGGCGATCTTGTCGAAGGCCTCGCCCGCCGCGTCGTCGATGGTCGCGCCGAGCGGCCGTACGTCGGAGGTGATGTCGGTGGAGAGGAGGAGCGACGAGTGGCCGCCGCTGACCAGCAGCGCCATCGTCGGCTCGGGCAGCGCGCCGTGCTCCAGCTGGTCGACGCAGATGTGCGAGGCGAGGTGGTTGACGCCGTAGAGGGGCTTGCCGAAGGCGTAGGCGTACGCCTTGGCCGCCGAGACGCCGACCAGCAGCGCGCCCGCGAGGCCGGGACCGGCCGTCACCGCGACGCCGTCGAGGTCGCGGGCGCTCACCCCCGCGTCCTTGAGCGCCCGCTCGATGGTCGGGACCATCGCCTCCAGGTGCGCCCGGGACGCCACCTCCGGCACGACGCCTCCGAAGCGGGCGTGCTCGTCGACGCTGGAGGCGACGGCGTCCGCGAGCAGGGTCGTGCCGCGGACGACACCGACGCCGGTCTCGTCGCAGGAGGTCTCGATGCCGAGGACGAGGGGCTCGTCGCGCGATTCAGCCATTGCTGTCGGTTCCTTGTGCTGATGCCGGTGCGGGTTGCGAGGGATCGGTCAGGCGCATCACCAGGGCGTCCACGTTGCCCGGCTGGTAGTAGCCGCGTCTGAAACCGATGGGCGCGAAGCCGAAGCGTTCGTACAGCTTCTGCGCGCGGACGTTGTCGACGCGGCACTCCAGCATGACCTCGGCGCACTCGAAGGCGGTGGCCGCGCGCAGCAGCTCGGTGAGCAGGACGCCGCCGAGGCCGGTGCCCCACTGGTCGCGGGCCACGGCGATGGTCTGGACGTCGGCCACCTCGCCCTGCGCGGCGACGCCCGCGTAGCCGACGAGCCGGTCGCCGGCGAGGGCGACGACGTAGCGGCGGGTCGCCTCGGGGCCGCGGGAGTGGGCCAGCTCGGACCAGAACATGCCCCGGGACCAGGCGTCCTCGGGGAACAGGTCCTTCTCCAGTTCGAGCACGGGGTCGATGTCCCACCAGCGCATCTCACGCAGCGCGGGGGCCTCGGCGGGGGCCGCTGCGGAGGCGGGCCCGTTCTCCGGCCCGGAGGCCGGCCCGTTCGTCGGTCCGTCGGTCACTTGGGGGTGACCACCTTGTAGTTCTTCGGGACCTGCGCGTCCGGGCGGCGCAGATAGAGCGGGCGGGGCGCGGGGATCTCCTCGCCGGCGGCGAGCCGCTCCGCCGCCAGGCGGGCCAGGGCGCTCGCGGAGACGTGCTCGGGCTCGTGCGCCTGGGGAAAGGTGTCCGGGTAGAGCAGCGCGCCCGCGCCGACCGCGGGGAGGCCCGCGACCTGCTCCGCGATGTCGGCGGGACGGTCGACCGCCGGTCCGGTCAGGCGGGTGCGGGAGTCGGCGTACGTCGCCCAGTAGACCTCCTTGCGGCGCGCGTCGGTCGCCACCACGAAGGGGCCCTTCTCGATGTCGGCGGCGTAGGCGAGGCCGTCCAGCGTGCACACGCCGTACACGGGGACGCCGAGCGCGAGGCCGAACGTGTCGGCGGTCATCAGCCCGACCCGCAGACCCGTGTACGGGCCGGGTCCGGTGCCGGTGACGATGCCGGTGACGGCGTCCAGGCCGAGCCCGGCCTCGGCGAGCACGCGGTCCACGGTGGGCAGCAGCAGCTCGCCGTGCCGGCGGGCGTCCACCTGGGTCGAGGAGGCGACGACGTCCGTGCCGTCGTGCAGGGCGACGGTGACGGCGGGGGTGGCGGTATCGAGAGCGAGCAAGAGCACGCGAACAGCCTACGGCTCCGGCGGCCCGGGCACGGTCGCCCCGGCACGGTCGCCCCCGGGACGCCGTCACGGGCTGCTACGGTCGCGACGGATGAGTTATTTGTGATGTTTTATGCCGGTTGTGGTCGCTACGGCGCTCCTCCGGTACGGCGGGTCCGGTGCGCTACGACGGTGAGGTGGGCGAGCGGTGGCAAGCAGCAGTGCGGGGTTCGTGGCCGGGCTCACCGCGGCGGCCCTGACGGTGGTGGGGTTCCTCGGATACCGGGCGGCGGGAGATGTACCGGCGGGGCCGGGAACCGGTACGTCCCCCGCCGGCGCGTCGGCGGCACCGGGAGCACCCGGCCCCTCCGGGTCGTCCGGGGCCCGGCGGGCTCCCGGTGCCGTGCCGGAGGTTTCCGGGAAGGGGGAGCGGGTCGTGTACGCGGTGGGCGAGAAGCGGGTGTGGCTGGTGGGGGCCGGGGAGCGGGTGCGGCGGACGTTCACGGTGACACCGGGGGACGTCGGTCCGGTGCCGGGCGTCTATTACGTGACCTCGCGGTCGCATGCCGTCGTGGGGACGGACGGGACGCCGGTGGAGCACGTGGTGCGGTTCGCCGCGGCGGAGGGGGTGACGATCGGCTTCAGCGCGGCGGCGGGAAAGGCCCGGCCGGCGCCCTCCGCCGACGCGGACGTCCCGAAGACCGGAGGAATCCGGGAGTCCCGCGAGGACGGAACAGCCATGTGGGAGTTCGCGACGATCGGCTGCCGGGTAGTGGTGCTCCGCTGAACCCCCCGCACACCCCCTCCCCAGAGGCGCGGGGAACTGCGCGACCGGCCACCACACACCCGCAGACGGCGCACGGCACAGCCACCAGGCCGCACACACCCCACCGGCCGGCGACAACTCCCCAGGGGCGCGGGGAACTGCGCGACCGGCCACGACGCACCCGCAGACGACGCACCGGCCGAAAAGGGAGCCGCGCCCCTCAGGCCGCCTCGGGCCGGCAGGGCTCCGGCTGTGCCACGGACTGCGCCACCGCCCGCGCGGCAGGCGGCGCCGGCGGCCGGGAGACGGCTTCCGCCGCCGCGCAGGAGGCGAGCAGGGCCCGCATGGTCGGCCCTGCCGCCACGGACGGCTGAGGGCAGAGCTCGGGCTCGGACTCGGTAGCCGGCATGGACGCCTCCTGCGGGACGGGGGCGGACGTAGTTAGGTAGACCTAACCACGAGCTGGGTACCATGTGACCACGCCGAATGGACGCCGCGCAACATTTTGCCGACGCGACGTCGGGATGTCCCCGCGGAGCGCGCGGCGCCCCCGGCGTGTCCGCGACCCGGCACCGCCCCGCTCAGTCCGCCACCGCGCTCAGGTCCGCGTCGGTCCAGCGCTCCCCGAGACCCGTCACCGTCACCCGCCGGGCCTCGTCCGTGGTGTCGCCGACGGCACGGTGGATGACGACCTGGAGCCGTTCGTCGGTCAGCTCCTCGACCTTGCCCTCGCCCCACTCCACGACGATCACCGAGTCGGGCAGCGACACGTCGAGGTCGAGGTCCTCCATCTCGTCGAGCCCGCCGGACAGGCGGTACGCGTCGACGTGGACCAGGGGCGGACCGTCGCCCAGGGACGGGTGGACGCGGGCGATGACGAAGGTCGGCGAGGTGACCGCGCCGCGTACGCCGAGGCCCTCCCCGAGTCCCCGGGTGAGCGTGGTCTTGCCCGCGCCGAGTTCCCCGCTGAGCATCACGAGGTCGCCGGCGCGCAGCAGCCGGGCGAGCCTGCGGCCCAGGTCCCGCATCCGCTCGGGCGAGTCGATCGTCAGCCGGACCTCAGCCGGGTTGCGCGGTGCCGCTGGTGCTTCCATAGCCCGTTACCGTAGCCCCTGCCGGCACCGCACCGGCGCGGGTGAGGAGGTCGGCGAGGCGGTCGGTGACGACCTCCGGATGTTCCAGCATGACCAGGTGCCCGGCGTCCGGTACGAGGACGAGTTCGGCGTCGGGCAGCAGGTCGGCGATGGCCTCGCTGTGCTCGCTGGGCGTGACGAGGTCCTGCACCCCGGCCAGTACCAGCACCGGCATCCCGGTGAAGTGGGCGAGGGCCTCGGTCTTGTCGTGGTCGGTGAACGCCGGGTAGAACTCGGCGACGACGTCGATGGGGGTGCTCTCGATCATCCGCTCGGCGAACCGGGCGACGGCCGGGTCGATGTCCTTCGTGGCGAACGAGTACCGCTTGATGATCCCGGCGAACAGGTCGGCCGTGGCCCGGCGTCCCCATTCCACCAGTTCGGCCCGCTGTCCCATCGCCTTCAGCACCCCGGGCAGCACCCGCCGCACCGCGTTGACGCCGGCCACGGGCAGCCCGAAGTCGACCTCGCCGAGCCGCCCCGACGACGTGCCGACGAAGGCGGTGGCGACGACCCGGTCGCGGATCAGCTCGGGGAACTGGTCGGCGAGCGCCATCACGGTCATCCCGCCCATGGAGTGGCCCGCCAGGACTATCGGTCCGTCCGGCGCGGCGGCGTCGAGGACGGCCTTCAGATCGCGGCCGAGCTGCTCGATGGTGAGGGGCAGGCCGTCCTTCGTCTGCGCCACCCCGCGCCCGGAGCGGCCGTGGCTGCGCTGGTCCCAGTGCACGGTGCGGACGACGCCGCGCAGGGCGGCGCGCTGGAAGTGCCAGGAGTCCTGGTTGAGGCAGTAGCCGTGGCTGAAGACGACGGTGACGGGGGCCGGGGCCTTGCGGCCGAAGAGGCGGCGCCGGCGCGGGGCGAGCCCGGGGGCGGGTTCGACCTCGTCGACCTCGTAGTACAGCTCGGTGCCGTCGTCGGCGTACGCCTTGCCGGGGGTGCCGCGCAGGGCGCCGTAGGGGCCCGCCGCGTCCAGGGCGAGTCGGGCCTTCTTGCGCATGTCGCGGCCCACGGTCATCCGCTCGATCGCGACGCCGGCGGCGGCACCGGCGGCGATCACGCCTATCGCGGCCCCGGCGATGCCGGTCACCTTGCGCCAGCTGCCGGTCGCCTGTGCGGCTGCCTGCGCGGCGGCGGAGGCGGCGGCCGTGACGGCCTCCGCGCTGCTCGCGCTGCTCTCGGTCACGGACCGCTCCTCCTCGCCGTACTGCCGTTGCCCTTGCCGTGCGCCCGTGCCGGAGCCGGTGTCGATCCCGTCGACCGGGCCGGGGTGATGATGCCTCTGCGGTACTGCCTCGCCGCTCCCGCGTTCAGACGTCCTTCGTTCAGACGTCCTTGTAGACGCGGGGAACGCGGGTACCGATGCGCGTGACGATCTCGTACGCGATGGTGCCCGCCGCCTGCGCCCAGTCCTCGGCGGTGGGCTCACCGTGGTCGCCGGGCCCGAAGAGGACCGCTTCGGAGCCGACCGGGGGTTCCTCACCGCCGAGGTCGACCACGAACTGGTCCATGGCGACGCGTCCGGCGACCGTGCGCCACTTGCCCGCGACCAGCACGGGACCGGTGCCGGAGGCGTGCCGGGGGATGCCGTCGGCGTAGCCGAGGGGGACGAGGCCGAGGGTGGTGTCGCCGGGGGTGACGTAGTGGTGGCCGTAGCTCACGCCGTGGCCGCCGGGGACGTGCTTGACCAGGGCGAGGGAGGCGGACAGCGTCATCACCGGGCGCAGCCCGAAGTCGGCGGGGACGCCGGTCTCGGGGCTGGGCGAGATGCCGTAGAGGCCGATGCCGGTGCGGACGAGCTCGAAGTGGGACTCGGGGAGCGTGAGCACGGCGGGGGTGTTGGCGATGTGCCGCACCTCGGGGCGCAGGCCCTGCTCGCGGGCGTGGTCCGTCATCTCGCGGAAGACACCGAGCTGGGCGGCGACGGAGGGGTGACCGGGTTCGTCGGCGCAGGCGAAGTGGGACCACAGTCCGGTGACGCGGATCAGCCCGTCGGTCTCGGCGTGGCGGGCGGCGGAGACCAGGGCGGTCCAGTCGGCACCGGGCTGGCAGCCGTTGCGGCCGAGGCCGGTGTCGGCCTTGAGGTGGACGCGCGCGGTGCGCCCGGCGCGGCGGGCCGCTTCGGTGACCTCGTCGAGGGCCCACCTACCGCTCACGGAGACGTCGATGTCGGCCTCGATCGCCTCCTGCCAGGGCCCGCCGGGGGTCCACAGCCAGGACATGACCCGTACGCCGTCCGGGATCCGGCCACAGGCGCGCAGTTCGAGGCCCTCCTGCGGGGTGGCCGTACCGAGCCAGGTGGCACCGGCCTCGACGGCGGCGCGGGCGCACGGCAGGACGCCGTGCCCGTACGCGTCGGACTTGACCACGGCCATGAGCGCCGCGTCGGGCGCTATGGCGCGCAGGGCGCGGACGTTGCTGCGCAGGGCGTTCAGATCGATCTCGGCTCGGGCGCGCAGGTGTGCGGTCGACGCAGGTGCTTTCTCACTCATGGCGCCTCCAGTGTCGCAGAGGCGTACGACAGCCCCGCCCGGTGCGTGCGGCGCGCGTACGATCCGTACGGCCCCTCAGTCGCCGCGGACGACGTCCCGCCAGGCGGCCGGGATCGCGTCGGCCACGTCGTGGGCACCGGCGGGCGCGCCGTCGGCGGCGTACCGTCCGGCGAGCCCGTGCAGATAGGCGGCGACGCTCCCGGCGTCCCGGGCGGCGAGCCCGGCGGCGAGGAGGGACCCGGCGAGCCCGGACAGCACGTCGCCGCTCCCGGCGGTGGCGAGCCAGGCGGTGCCGGTGGCGTTGACGCGCACGGGGCCCTTTCCGGGATCGGCGACCAGGGTGGTGGACCCCTTGAGCAGCACGGTCGCCCCGTAGGCGTCGGCGAGTTCCCGTACGGCGGCGAGCCGCGCGCCCTCGACCTCGTCGCGCGTCCGCCCGAGCAGCGCGGCGGCCTCTCCGGCGTGCGGGGTCATGAGGGTGGGGGCGCTACGGCGGCGTACGGCGGCGCGGTCGGCGAGCCGCAGCCCGTCGGCGTCGAGGAGCACGGGTACGTCGTCCTCGGCGAGCACCTCGGCGACGGTGTCGGCGTCGTCACCGGCGCCGGGCCCGGTGACCCAGGCCTGGACGCGGCCGGCCTTGCGGGGCCCGCGATCGGACACGAGGGTCTCGGGATACCGCGCGATGACGGCATCGGCGGCGGGCCCGACGTACCGCACGGCCCCGGCCCCGCCGCGCAGCGCCCCGGACACGGCGAGCACGGCGGCCCCGGGATACCGCGCGGACCCCGCGGCGATCCCCACGACCCCGCGCCCGTACTTGTCGCTCGCGGCACCGGGAGCGGGCAGCAGTCGGGCCACGTCGGCGTGCTGGAGCGCCTCGATCTCGGCCCCGGCCGGAAGCTCCAGCCCGATGTCCACGAGGCGTACGGCCCCGGCGTGTTCCCGCGCGGGGTCGACGAGCAGCCCGGGTTTATGGGTCCCGAAAGTGACGGTGACATCCGCTCTGACCGCCGCCCCCCGCACCTCCCCGCTGTCGGCCTCGACCCCGCTGGGCAGATCGACCGCGACGACTAGGGCACGCGACCGCACGGCACGTTCGGCGAGCGGGGCGGCGTCGGCCCGCAGCCCGCCCTTGCCCCCGATCCCGACGATGCCGTCGACGACGAGGTCGGCGCGGTCGATGAGCGAGTCGGCTCGGGCGGGCGTGACGACGCTCCCGCCCGCACGCCTCAACGCGGCGAGCCCCCCGGCATGGGTGTGTTCGGGAGCAAGAAGCACAGCGGCGACACCCGCCCCCCGCCGAGCGAGCCGGGCCCCCGTATACAGGGCGTCACCACCGTTGTCCCCGCTACCGACGAGCAGGACGACCCTGCTGCCGTAGACCCGCCCCAGCAGATCGGCGCAGGCGGCGGCGAGCCCGGCGGCGGCCCGCTGCATGAGCGTGCCCTCCGGAAGCCGTGCCATGAGCTCGCGCTCGGCCGCCCTGACGGTTTCGACGCTGTACGCGGTACGCATGACCACGAGTCTGCCCCGCACACGGGACGATCACCAGATCGGCTCACCCTTCGGCGATGACGACGGCCGAGGCGACACCGGCGTCATGGCTGAGGGAGATATGCCAGGAGGTGACGCCGAGTTCGGCGGCCCGGGCGGCGACGGTACCGGTGACCCTCAGCCGGGGACGCCCACTGTCCTCCACGTAGACCTCGGCGTCGGACCAGAGCAGTCCCGGCGGCGCGCCGAGCGCCTTGGCGAGCGCCTCCTTGGCCGCGAACCGCGCCGCGAGGGAGGCGATCCCCCGGGCCTCCCCACTGGGCAGCCGCTGCTCACTGGGCAGGAACACCCGGTCGAGCAGCCCCGGCGTCCGCTCCAGCGCGGCCCCGAACCGCTCGATCTCGGCAACATCGATCCCGACCCCGATGACACTCATGCGGGGCACTTTACGATTCGGGCTGCTCGTCCGGGTCCGGCTCCGCCTCCGGTTCGGCGAACAACTCTTCCGCTTCCGCGACGATCACGGCCCGGTCGAGCCAGTCGGAGAGGCGGTCCAGGTCGGTGCAGCCGGTGACGCGCTCCCGCACGTCGTCGGAGACGTCCAGCCCGCGCACTTCGAGCACACGCAGGATCCCCTCGGCCTTGCCCTCAGCCCTGCCCTCGGCCTTGCCGTTGGCCTTGCCGTTGCAGTAAGTACGCTCCAAGAGCGTGCCCCGGCCGGGGAAGTAGTTGACAAACTCCATGATCTGCCTCCATTTCACTCCGGCTGGAGTATCCCCAAGACCGGCCTCGACGAACTGGAAAAAGAAGAGCTCATCCGTAGGGTCCAGCCTCGCGAAGCCGCGACACGCCGCCTCCAGTATGGCCTCGGAGGCAGGACCGTCAGCGTGGATGAGAGCGGAGAACGCGGCCAGGGCAGGCTGGTCGACAACGGTACGCTCGTCAGCGATCACCGGAACGTTGCCCGGGCCCAGGACGAGAGGATACGTACGCTGGGCCGTCCAGCCGCGTGCCGTGCAGTCGAACGGGCCCGCGGCCCACTTGGCGGTGGCCCGCTCCTTGCAGAGCACGACCAGCAGCACCGGAAGTCCGTGCTTCGACTGGAGGTACGCGACGTAGTACGGCCAGCTGATCTCTTTCTTCTGGCTCCGCGCGCTCTGCGTCTCCACGACCAGGAGAAAGTCGTCGCCATCGGCGGGCTTCACCCTCAGGGCCGTGTCGACGTAGCGGGCCAGCGGTCTCAGTTCCGTCACGTCCGAGGTGATCACTTCCACCTCCGGCTTCTCGGGCAACTCGACGTTGAGCAGCTTGAAGACCGGGGTGAGGATCTCGGGCCGCTCCTGGAAGATGCGGTGCGTGGCCTCGTGCGACGAGCTGACCATCAGCTCTCCTTTCGTACGGACTGATCAACGACACGTGTCACTGGAAGTCACGGAAGCCACCCCAATGCATTCACGGGGCGTGCGGTCCCGCTTCTCCTCTTCCGCTGCCGTCAGTTCGCACCACACGAACTTGCCCCTGTTGCCGTTCCGGGTCAGCGGGTACCAGCCCCACGCGTCGGCGCAGGCCCGCACCAGGCCCAGCCCGCGGCCGTCCTCCGACTCGGTGACCTGGTCCAACGCCGCCGGGGGCTGAGGCGGTTCGGGGTCCGCGTCCCACGCCCCGACACGCAGCACCTCGCCGGACCAGCGGACGCGCAGCGCCGCCGGGCCCTTCGTGTGGCGTACGGCGTTGCCGGCCAATTCGCTCGCCAGCAGCTTGGCAACGTCAACCAGGCCGATCAGGCCGTGCATCGTGAGGATGAGACGGAGGGTGCGGCGGCACACCGTCACGGCGCGTGGGTCGTTGGGGATGTAGAGGCAGTACTCCCAGGGCTCGGCGCCCTCGTTTCCGGGCATGCGTCGACTCCGTTTCGGTGGTGGGGAGCTCAAGCGCTCACGGGGCAACGGGCGGTGGCTTGCCGCAGCCGTCATGGCAGGACGGGCGGTGCGCTTCCGAGCTCCCGGCGATTCCACAGCGTGTGCGTCGCGTCACCGAAGGTATGGCTAACATGTCATCCAAAACAAGCAGATCCCGTGATGTACCCCCGAACGAGTCACAGCGGTCGATCTGTTGAACCGAGGAGCATCAATGGTCCTGAGGCGAGAGCCCACCGCACGGCATCTGCGCCTGGGCATCGAGTTGCGGAGACTCCGCGAGGCGGCCGGACTCACCACCGCCGAGGCGGCAGCGCTGATCGGAACGGGCCGCGTCCAGATCACCCACGTCGAATCCGGCCTCACGGGCGTGAGCGAAGAGCGCCTGCGCCGACTGGCCTCCCATTACGCCTGCACGGACGGACAGTTCGTCGATGCCCTGGTGGCAATGGCCACCGAAAAGACGCACGGTTGGTGGGAGGAGTACCGGGGGCTGTTGCCCACGTCGTTCCTGGACCTCGCCGAACTGGAACACCATGCCACGTCCTTGCAGGAGGTCCAGTTCCTGTACATCCCCGGGTTGTTCCAGACCGAGCAATACGCCCGTGCCGTCTACTCCTACCGGGTTCCCGAACTCCCGCGCGAGGAGATCAATCTACGCATCCGGCACCGGATGCAGCGCAAGGTCATTCTGAACGCCCCGGACTCTGTGCGATACGAGGCCGTCATCCACGAAGCAGCCCTCCGCATCATGGTGAGCGACCGTGCTGCCACCAGAACTCAGTTGCTGCGCCTGCGCGAGCTGTGCGAGACCGATCACATCACGGTCCGCGTCATCCCCTTCGATCTCGAAGGGTTCGCCGGTGCCACCAGTGCGATGACGTACGCCGGAGGCCCGGTCCCCAGGCTGGACACTGTCATCCGCGATGCCCCTCACGGAGCGGCCGTCGTCCACGCGGAAGCGCAACTGGCGGCGTTTCGAACGCTTTTCCGTAAGGTAGAAGCCGTATCGCTCACCCCTGCCCGGTCGGGTGACTTCATCCACAGGCTGGCCAAAGAGCTGTGAGGCCCTTCATGGACACCTTCGACAACTGGCGCAAGTCCTCCCACTCAGGTCCCGGTGACGGTGACTCATGCGTCGAGATAGCAGACAGCCCCACCCACGTAGGCATACGCGACACCAAGAACCGCTCCTGCGGAACCCTCACCTTCCCCGCCACGGTCTTCGCTCTCTTCCTCGACACCCTCAAGTCGACGCAGTTCACGCGATGATCCCCGGCACATGGACAAAGTCGTCCTACTCAGGCGGCGGCGACGGCAACGCCTGCGTCGAGATCGCCACCCTGCCCTCCCACATAGCCGTCCGCGACTCCAAGGCCCCCGCCCGGGCCACCCTCACCTTCCCCGCCATCGCCTTCGCCCCCTTCCTCGGCGCCCTCAAAGCCGCCCGGTTCACCGGCTGAACCCCGGCGCCGGGACCGAGCCGCAGCGGGGTTCGGGGGCGCAGCCCCCGGGGTCGGGACGGGAAGGGGCGGCGGGGGCGAGAAACCCGATGAGCCCCACCCCCGCCCCCGAACAACTCGGTCTCCCCCTGTCACAGCACCCTGCTAGCCTGCGGAGACAATCGATCACGCGTGCGCACGTGCGGAGCACGGAGGCGCACCGGATCGGCATCTCGCGCGCCCGCGCCCGGGCGGCAGTTCGGACAAGGCCGGCCGCCCCGTCGTCGCCGCGCATACCGACACGCCAAAGGGGGCGGACGTATCAGCAGGACATCCAGCGGTACCGGGGGCGGCGGCACGCCGGGACCGGTGACCGATCCGTTCGACGCGTTAGCGGAGCTCACCCCGCTGCGCGCCATCGCCGGCAACGGGAACTGGGCGGCGACCGAGGCGTTCTTCGCCCAGCTCGGCTCCGCGGACGAGGTGTCGTTCGCCGTCGGGGCGCTCGCCGGGATCGACGGGACCGAGGAGTACCTGGAGAAGGCCGTGCAGGACCGGCCCGGAGACCCGCTGGCGCGCACGCTGCTGGCCGAGCGGTACACCCGGGTCGGCTGGGCGATCCGCAGCGGCGCCCGCGCCAAGAACGTCTCGCGCGAGCAGTTCGAGCAGTTCCACGCCTGGCTGCGCAAGTCGGAGCAGATCCTGATCGAGGTCTGCGCGGAGCACCCCGGCTACGCGCCCGCCTGGACCGCTCGGCTGACCACCGCCCGCGGCCTGGAACTGGGGCAGTCCGAGGCGCGGCGGCGCTACGACCGGCTGGCCGCGCACCATCCCCACGATGTGCGCGCGCAACTGCAGTTGTTGCAGCAGGTGTGCCCCAAGTGGGGCGGTTCCTGGGAGGACGCGCACGGGTTCGCCGGGGAGTGCCTGAACTCCGCGCCAGCGGGTTCGTACGCCGGGATGGTGGTCGCCGAGGCCCATGTGGAGCACTGGCTCGACCTGTCCGACGTCGCCGAGAAGGAGTACCTGCGCGATGTGGCGGTCCGGAACGACCTGCGCCAGGCCGCCCGGTCGTCCGTGCTGCACCCGGACCACCGGCCGGGCTGGCGCGGGATCATGGCGCACAGCACGTTCGCGTTCGCCTTCTCGCTGGGTGGCCATCTCAAGGACGCCGCCCCGCACTTCGCCGCCCTGGGCGACAAGGGCTCCGAGTCCCCCTGGTACTACCTGCCCAAGTGGCGCACCCGGTTCGCCGAGTACCGCACGGCCGCGCTCGACACGCTCTGAGGGGGACGGGAAAACAGATGACCACGCACGACACCTCCGTCACCGCGGGCCAGAACCATGCCCCCGGTGCCATCGACGCCCTCGACAGGCTCGACGCCCTCGACGGTCTCATCGGCCACACCACCGTCCACGGCGTCCCCGTCCTGCACGCCCCCAGCCCCGGTGAGGTCACCGCCGGGCTCTTCTTCCGGGTGGGCCGCGCCGACGAGACACTCGCCACGTCCGGTGTCACGCACCTCGTCGAGCACCTCGCGCTGCACCGGCTCGGCGTCTCCGACGTGCACTTCAACGGCACGACGGCGAACACCTACACCCTGTTCCACGTCACCGGCGACGAGGCCGAGGTCGTCGGCTACCTCAACTCCGTCTGCGCCGCGCTGCGCGACCTCCCGCTGGAGCGGCTGGAGACGGAGAAGGAGATCCTCCGGACCGAGGCCGCCGGGCGGTCGAACGGGCCCAACTCCCAGATGCCGCTGTGGCGTTACGGCGCCGAGGGCTACGGTCTGGCGAGCTACGACGAACTCGGCACCTGGAGCCTGACCGCCGACCAGGTGCGGCACTGGGCCGAGACCCGCTTCACCCGGGACAACGCCGTCCTGTGGATCACCACCGACCACGTACCCGACGGCCTCGACCTCGCCCTCCCCGCCGGATTCCGCGTCCCCGCGCCCACCGCGTCCGACGCACTGCCCGAGCGGCCCGCCTACATCCGCGGCGACGACGGACACATCGTCTTCGACGCCGTGCTGCGCCGCTCCACCGCGGCGGCCGTCTTCGCCGACGTCCTGGGCCGCGCCCTGTACCGCGATCTGCGCATGGACGGCGGGTACTCCTACACCGCCGACGCCCACTACTCGCCCCGCGACGCCGACTTCGCCACTCTCACCGCCTATGCCGACGCGCTGCCCAAGAAGCAGGACGCGGTGGTCGGCGGGTTCGTCGACGCGCTGGCCCGGCTGCGCGCCGGACGCATCGAGCAGGCCGAACTGGACTCCGCGCGCGGCAAACTGCTCAAGCAGTACGACACTCCCGACCTCGGCGCCGCCCTGCTGCCGTCGTACGCGCTCGGCCTGCTCCTCGGCCACAGGATCCTCTCCCCCGAACAGCACCGGGCCGAGCTGGCGGCGGTCACGGTCGACGACCTGCGCGAGGTCGCCCGGGAGGCCTGGGACAACGGGCTGTTCCAGGTGCCCGGGCGCGGTGTCGACTGGGCCGGGTGCACGCTCGCGCCGCAGTTCTCCGCCTCCCAGGTCACCGGTACCCGGCATCCGTCCCTGGAGAAAGAGGACGTCACGCTGGTCGTCGGCGGCGAGGGCGTCAGCCTGCTGCTGCCGGGCGGCCCGGTCACCGTGCGGTACGACGACTGCGTCGCGATGACCACCCGCCCCGACGGCGCCCGCGCGCTGACCGGCCGGGACGGCTTCCGGGTGGCCGTCGAGCCGACCATGTTCCGGGACGTCGCCCCCGAGCGGATCGCCGTAGTGGACGCGGCCGTACCCCCCGAAGCCGTCGTCGCCCTCCCGGCCCGTGACCCGGAGCGCATCCCCCGGCCGCGCGAGCCCGAGGCGGGCACGAAGGCGGCCAAGACGGCCCGCGCGAAGACCGCCTCGCCCACCCCGTCCCTCGGGTTCGCCCTCATGGTGGCGGTGGACGTGGTGTTCGTCCTGGTGCTCTTCATCGTCGTGTTCGGCGCGTCCGACTCGGGCCGGCCGGAGTGGGCCCATGTCGTCCGCGGCATCCTGCCCGGCGTGCTGCTGACCTACTACACCCGCCGGGCGTACCGCCGTTCCAAGGGCCTGCCCGACTGAGCCCGGCCGGTCCGCCGGCCGGACCCGGCGCCCGGCCAGGAGGTCCGGGCAACGGTCCGGGCGGGGAGGCCGGTTACTCCACCGTCACCGACTTCGCCAGGTTGCGCGGCTGGTCGACCTCGTTGCCCCGGGCGGTCGCCAGCTCGCAGGCGAAGACCTGGAGCGGGACCGTCGCCACCAGGGGCTGGAGGAGGGTCGGGGTCGCCGGGATGCTGATCAGGTGGTCGGCGTACGGGGCCACCGACTCGTCGCCCTCCTCCGCGATGACGATCGTACGGGCGCCCCGGGCGCGGATCTCCTGGATGTTGGAGACGATCTTGTCGTGGATGACCGACCGGCCGCGCGGGGACGGGACGACCACGACCACCGGCAGGTCCTCCTCGATCAGCGCGATCGGGCCGTGCTTCAGCTCGCCCGCCGCGAAGCCCTCCGCGTGCATGTACGCCAGCTCCTTGAGCTTCAGCGCACCCTCCAGGGCCACCGGGTAGCCCACGTGCCGGCCCAGGAACAGCACCGTGTCCTTGCCGGCCAGTGACCGCGCCAGCGCGCGGACCGGTTCCATCGTCTCCAGGACCCGGTCCACCTCGCACGAGATGCGCGACAGGTCCCGGACGACCGCCTGGATCTCGTCGCCCCACTTGGTGCCCCGCACCTGGCCCAGGTACAGGGCCACCAGGTAGCACGCCACCAGTTGGGTGAGGAACGCCTTCGTCGAGGCGACCGCGACCTCCGGGCCCGCGTGGGTGTAGAGCACCGCGTCCGACTCGCGCGGGATCGTCGAGCCGTTGGTGTTGCAGATGGCCAGCACCTTCGAGCCCTGCTCCCGGGCGTGCCTGAGCGCCATCAGGGTGTCCATCGTCTCGCCGGACTGGGAGACGGCGATCACCAGGGACCGCGGGTCCAGGATCGGGTCCCGGTAGCGGAACTCGCTCGCCAGCTCCACCTCGCACGGGATGCGCGTCCAGTGCTCGATGGCGTACTTCGCGATGAGGCCCGCGTGGAAGGCCGTACCGCAGGCGACGATGACGACCTTGTCGACCTCGCGCAGTTCGGCCGGCGCGATGCGGACCTCGTCCAGGGTCAGCGAGCCCGACGCGTCGATCCGGCCGAGGAGGGTGTCGGCGACCGCCTTCGGCTGCTCGGCGATCTCCTTCAGCATGAAGTAGTCGTAACCGCCCTTCTCCGCCGCCGACGCGTCCCAGTCGATGTGGTAGGAGCGGACCTCCGCCGGGGTGCCGTCGAAACCGGTCACCGTGACGCCGTCCCGGCGCAGCTCCACCACCTGGTCCTGGCCCAGTTCGATCGCCGAGCGCGTGTGGGCGATGAACGCGGCGACGTCGGAGGCGAGGAACGCCTCGCCCTCTCCGACACCCACCACGAGCGGGGAGTTCCGCCGCGCCCCCACGACCACGTCGGGCTCGTCCGCGTGCACCGCGACCAGCGTGAACGCCCCTTCGAGGCGGCGGCACACCTGCCGCATCGACTCCGCCAGGTCGGCGCAGGCGGAGTACGCCTCCGCGAGCAGGTGCGCGACCACCTCGGTGTCCGTCTCGGAGGCCAGGTCGTGGCCGCGCTCGGCCAGTTCGGCGCGCAGCAGGGCGAAGTTCTCGATGATGCCGTTGTGCACGACCGACACCCGGCCCGCGTTGTCCAGGTGCGGGTGCGCGTTGGCGTCGGTGGGGCCGCCGTGCGTGGCCCACCGGGTGTGCCCGATGCCTGTCGTGCCCGTGGGCAGCGGGCGCTCGACGAGTTCCTTCTCCAGATTGACCAGCTTCCCGGCCTTCTTCGCCGCCGCGAGCCCGCCGTCCGCGAGGACGGCGACCCCCGCCGAGTCGTAGCCCCGGTACTCCAGCCGCTTCAGCCCGGCCATGACGACCTCGAGCGCCGACTGAGACCCCACGTATCCCACGATTCCACACATGGGCGGCAGCCTACGGGCGCCAGGTCCCCGCAAACCCGCCCCGCGTGCCCGAAATCGGAAATCATGGGGCCCTGTCGGCCCTTGCGCGCAGCGAACGCGACCCTCGGCGCGCCGCGCGCCTCCCGTCGCCACCCCGCACACCGCCCGCGCGCCCTCCCCCCGCGGATGCGCCGCGCATGCGCCCCGCTTGGGCGTCGGCCGGGCGTGACCCACCCCACCTCCTGGTCCGTTCAAACTCCGTTAACAATGGAATGTGATTTCTCCGGTCTCCTCGATGCCCCGGAGCGCCCACCGGCAGCGGCCGGAGGCGACTCCCTACGTCGATCTCACCCGCGCCGAGTGGAGCGCGCTGCGCGACAAGACGCCGCTCCCGCTGAGCGCGGCGGAGGTGGAGAAGCTGCGCGGTCTCGGCGATGTCATCGACCTCGACGAGGTGCGGGACATCTACCTCCCGCTGTCCCGCCTGCTCAATCTCTACGTCGGCGCCACGGACGGGCTGCGCGGGGCCCTCAACACCTTCCTCGGCGAGAAGGGGTCCCAGTCCGGCACCCCGTTCGTGATCGGCGTCGCCGGCTCCGTCGCCGTCGGCAAGTCGACCGTGGCCCGCCTGCTTCAGGCGCTGCTGTCGCGCTGGCCCGAGCATCCGCGCGTGGAACTGGTGACGACGGACGGCTTCCTGCTGCCCACCCGGGACCTGGAGGCGCGGGGGCTGATGTCCCGCAAGGGCTTCCCCGAGTCGTACGACCGCCGGGCCCTCACCCGGTTCGTCGCCGACATCAAGGCCGGCAAGGACGAGGTGTCCGCGCCCGTCTACTCCCACCTCATCTACGACATCGTCCCCGGCGACCGGCTCGTCGTGCGCCGCCCCGACATACTCATCGTCGAGGGGCTCAACGTGCTGCAACCCGCCCTGCCCGGCACCGACGGCCGCACCCGGGTCGGTCTCGCCGACTACTTCGACTTCAGCGTCTACGTCGACGCGAGCGCCGAGGACATCGAGCACTGGTACCTCAGCCGCTTCAGGAAGCTGCGCCGGACCGCCTTCCAGGACCCGTCGTCGTACTTCCGCAAGTACACGCAGGTCTCGGAGGAGGACGCGCTCGACTACGCCCGCGGGCTGTGGCGCACCATCAACAAGCCCAACCTCGTCGAGAACATCGCGCCCACGCGCGGGCGCGCCACGCTCGTCGTGCGCAAGGGCCCCGACCACAAGGTGCAGCGCCTGCGGCTGCGCAAGCTCTGACCGAGGGGCGTTTTGGGCGGCCGTCTACGCTTCCGCCATGCTGCATCTGCGTCTGATCACACCGTCCGACCGGACCGACGACGTGGTGCGTCTGATCGGGGAATCGGTCGGCACCGCCCACCTCGCGGTCTTCCCGGGCGCCGCCCGCAACCCGGCCGGGGACGTCGTGATGTGCGACGTGGCCCGCGAGGCGGGCGACGAGCTGCTCACCGGGCTCCAGGAACTGGGCCTCGACGAGAGCGGCTCCATCGCCATGGAGTCCATCGACCTGTCGCTGTCCCGGCGGGCCGACCGGGCGGAGGAGGAGGCGCCGGGCGAGGGCGCGGACGCGGTGCTGTGGGAGCACCTGACGGACGAGACGCACGAGGAGTCGACCCTGTCGGTCACCTACCTCGCGTTCATCACCCTGGCCACCATGATCGCGGCGTGCGGTGTGGTGCTCGACAACGCGGTCCTGATCGTGGGCGCGATGGCCGTCGGGCCCGAGTTCGGGCCGCTGGCCGGACTGAGTACGGCGCTGGTGCAGCGCAAGCCGCGGCTGGCGGGGCGCTCGGCCGCCGCGCTGCTCGTGGGCTTCGCGGCGGCGATGGCCGTGACGGTGGGCTTCAGCCTGTTCATGGACGCGGCCGGCCTGTTCAGCGAGGCGAAGCTGGAGGGGGCGCGGCCCAACACGAGCTTCGTCTACGCGCCCGACGCGTTCTCCTTCGTGGTGGCGGTCCTCGCGGGCATCGCCGGGACGCTGTCGCTGACGTCCGCGAAGTCGGGCGCGCTGGTCGGCGTCGCCATCTCCGTGACGACGGTCCCGGCCGCCGCCAACGCGGCCGTCGCCCTCGCCTACGGCGACACCGGCCAGACGTGGGGATCGACGGCGCAGCTGCTGCTGAACCTGCTGGGCATCGTGCTGGCGGGCACGCTCACCCTGCTCGCCCAGAAGTGGTTCTGGGGCAGGCAGCGCGAGCACGCCCGACGGGTCTGAGAGCGGTCGGGGGCTTCGGGCGGGCCCGCGAGCCGTCGGGTGCCCTGGGCGGACCTGCCGACCGTCGGGTGCCCCGGGCAGGCCCGCGAGCCGTCGGGGACCCCGGGCGGGCCCGCGAGCCGTTGGGCACGTTGGGCGGCCTGAAGCCGTCGGGTGCCCCGGCGGGCCGAAGAGTCCTTGTGAGGACGCGTGAAGGGGCCGAGAGCCCGTGAGGCCCCCCGCGGGGATCTGAGAGCCCGGGGTCCTGCCCTCAGGGCCTCACGGGCGGGAGAGCCCGAAGGCCCCTGAGGGGCCCGCGGGTCAGCCCGGGGCAGGGGCCCGTCGGTCAGCCCAGGGCTGATTTCACCGCGTCGGCCAGGCGGCCGGCCACCGAGCGGGCCTGGTCGATGTCCTCCGCCTCGACCATCACCCGTACCAGCGGCTCGGTCCCCGACGGGCGCAGCAGCACCCGCCCGGTGGAGCCCAGCTCCCGCTCCGCCTCGGTCACCGCGACCGCCAGTTCCGGCGACGTGGCCACCCGCGACCTGTCGACGTCCGGCACGTTGATCAGGACCTGCGGCAGCCGTTCCATCACCGAGGCGAGGTCCTTGAGGCTGCGGCCGGTCTGCACGACCCGCGCCGCCAGCATCAGACCGGTCAGCGTGCCGTCGCCGGTGGTGGCGTGGTCGAGGATGATGACGTGCCCGGACTGCTCGCCGCCCAGGGCGTAGCCGTGCTCCTTCATCTCCTCCAGGACGTAGCGGTCGCCCACGCCGGTCTCCACCATCCGGATGCCCTCGCGCTGCATGGCCAGCTTGAAGCCGAGGTTCGACATCACGGTCGCGACGACGGTGTCGGAGCGCAGTGCGGAACGCTCCCGCATCGCCAGCGCGAGCACGGCCAGGATCTGGTCGCCGTCCACCTCCTCGCCGGTGTGGTCCACGGCCAGGCAGCGGTCGGCGTCGCCGTCGTGCGCGATGCCGAAGTCGGCGCCGTGCTCCACGACGGCGGCCTTCAGCTTGTCGAGGTGGGTGGAGCCGCAGCCGTCGTTGATGTTGAGGCCGTCCGGCTCGGCACCGATGGTGACGACCTCGGCCCCGGCCCGGGAGAACGCCTCGGGCGAGACCCGGGCGGCCGCGCCGTGCGCCTCGTCCAGGACGATGCGCAGGCCGTCGAGGCGGTTGGGCAGGACGGCGACGAGGTGGGCGACGTACTGGTCGAAGCCCTCGTCGTACGACCGTACGCGGCCGACGCCCGCCCCCGTGGGGCGGTCCCAGGGGGCGCCGGTGCGGTGCTCGTCGTAGACGGCCTCGATCCGGTCCTCCAGGTCGTCGGCCAGTTTGTGGCCGCCGCGGGCGAAGAACTTGATGCCGTTGTCGGGCATGGCGTTGTGGCTGGCGGACAGCATCACGCCGAGGTCGGCGCCGAGCACGCCGGTCAGATACGCCACCGCGGGCGTCGGCAGCACGCCGACGCGCAGCACGTCCACGCCCGCACTCGCGAGACCCGCCACCACGGCGGCTTCCAGGAACTCCCCGGACGCGCGCGGGTCCCGTCCGACCACCGCCGTCGGGCGGTGGCCCTCGAAGGTGCCCGCCTCGGCCAGTACGTGGGCCGCCGCGACGGAGAGGCCGAGCGCCAGCTCGGCCGTCAGGTCCGCGTTGGCGACGCCGCGCACGCCGTCCGTGCCGAAGAGTCGTCCCACTTGTCCTCCTGAGGAAGCATCAGTCAGTTCGATATCTCGATGATCCGACAAGGCGATGGCCCGACGACTCGAGGGTGTCGAGGCCGGGCCATGCGGCTCCGCATCACAGGCATTCCATACCTGAACATCTGATCACACTTGTCTTTGAGCATCTTGTGCCATTAGACCCAAGTTCGCGTGATAAAAGAACGCCCCGGCGGCACAGAGGCGTGCCGCCGGGGCGTTCCGAGTACCTGCAGTCGCCGCGTGATTAACGCTTGCTGTACTGCGGGGCCTTGCGGGCCTTCTTCAGACCGGCCTTCTTCCGCTCGACCGCACGGTCGTCGCGGCGCAGGAAGCCGGCCTTCTTGAGCGCGCCGCGGTTGTTGTCGACGTCCGCCTCGTTCAGCGCACGGGCGACACCGAGGCGGAGCGCACCGGCCTGACCGGAGACACCGCCACCCGCGATACGGGCGATGACGTCGTAACGGCCCTCGAGCTCGAGCACCTTGAAGGGCTCGTTCACTTCCTGCTGGTGCACCTTGTTCGGGAAGTAGTCCTCGAGGGTGCGACCGTTGATCTTCCACTTGCCGGAGCCCGGAACGATCCGGACGCGGGCGATGGCGTTCTTGCGGCGGCCCAGGCCGGCGGCCGGCTGGGGCTCGCCGAAGCGGGAGGCCAGGGACTCCGAGGTGTACTCACCCTCGACGGGGACCTCGGACTCGGTGGTGTAGCTGTCGATGTCAAGCTCTTCGAGCGGCTGCTCGGCAGTGGTCTCGGCCACGATGCTCCTCAGATTCTTTTCGGTCTTAGGGGGTGGCCGGACTTACTGCGCGACCTGGGTGATCTCGAACGGCACCGGCTGCTGGGCCGTGTGCGGGTGCTGGTCACCCTTGTAGACCTTCAGCTTGGAGAGCATCTGGCGGCCGAGAGTGTTCTTGGGGAGCATGCCCTTGACGGCCTTCTCGATGGCCTTCTCCGGGTTCTTGTCCAGCAGCTCGTCGTAGCGGACGGAGCGCAGACCACCCGGGTAGCCGGAGTGACGGTAGGCCATCTTCTGGGTCCGCTTGTTGCCGGACAGGTGCACCTTGTCGGCGTTGATGATGATGACGAAGTCACCGGTGTCGACGTGAGGGGCGTAGATCGGCTTGTGCTTGCCCCGGAGGAGGGCAGCCGTAGTGCTGGCGAGACGACCCAGGACGACGTCCTGAGCGTCGATGACGTGCCACTGGCGCGTCACATCGCCGGGCTTGGGGCTGTACGTACGCACGGTTCGTAGCCTTCGCTTCGAGTGAATGGTCCTGAACAGGTCACCGAAACGATCACGACAGCCCAGACTGCACGGCGGCGACGCATACCGCATTCGTGGAGTCGCTGGTCATCGGCCCGGTGGACCGGTGTAAGGGCCCGTCCCGTGAGAATGAGCAAGCCAATACACAACGAACAAGCAGAATACCGATCCCGGCGTGGCGGGTCAAAACGGGGGCGCCGTGTCACTCCGCGGGCTCGACCCCGGGGACCGGAAGGGCGCCGCCCCTCTCGGTGCCGTCCCAAGGGGCTCCACCCCCTGGACCCCCGGGCCTGCACCCACCCACCACCCGACTCGGCAGACCAAAAGGGCACCCCTCCAGCCCACCGGGTCGGGCGGGCGGGAGAACGAGGGGGCGAAGCCGCCGGACACCCACTCGGGGCCCGGGGTCACGGCAAGCCGGGCGCAGCCCGCAGGGGCGAGTTGCGACGGACTGCACCGAAAAATCCGTAATCACCGCTCCCCGTCGCACACTTGACCGCATCGACGATGTCGACGACCCGTCTAAGATGCGCCCCATGAATCAAGGGCAGGGGGGCTCCCAGTCCCAGTGGGATCCCTGGAAACCGAATTCCCAGCAGCCCTGGAGCGACGGCGGGGACGGCCAGACTCCGGACTGGGCCGCGCTCGCGGAAGCGTCGGAGACGCGCAACAAGCGCAAGAAGCTGCTGTTCATCGGGGGTGGCATCGTCGCCACTCTCGGGGTCACCGCGGCCGTGGCCATGGCCGTGGTATCGGCGAACGGCGACAGCGACGCGTCGGGCGGCTCGACGAACCTGCCCGCCAGTGCCGCCCTGCCGAGCGGCTCCGCGACGGGGCCGTCCTTCGCACCGACCACCGCGCCGCCCCCGCTGGATCCGAAGGACTTCATATCCAGTGTGAAGAAGGACACGGCGGCGCTCAGCGCGGAGACCCTGTTCCCGGGCACGCAGCTGACCATGGGCGAGACCGTCTACAAGAAGGGCGCCACGGCCGACACGAAGAACTGTGCCTCGGTCGCCTCGGGCACCCTTCCCAAGGTCCTCACCGCCAACGGCTGCACGCGTCTGATGCGCGTCACCTATTTCAAGGACGGCGTCGCGGTCACGGTCGGCGTCGCCCTCTTCGACACGGAGGCCGCGGCCGGCAAGGCGAAGACGCAGGCCGACAAGAAGAGCATCGTCAAGGCGCTGGCCGGCAAGGGCGTCAAGGACTTCTGCAACTCCGCGGTCTGCCGCTCGACGACCAACTCCTACGGCCGCTACGCCTACTTCACCCTGGCGGGCTTCACCAACGGCAAGGACGTCACCGCCAAGGACAGCAAGGTCTTCTCGACCGGCGACGACCTGGCCGAGTTCACCTTCCGCCAGATCCACCGCCGCGGCGAGGCCCAGGCCTCGGCAGCCGCGAGTTCCTGACCCGGACGGTTCCCCCTCCGCCTTCGGATCCGGCGTCCCGGCACCCGTCCCGGGGCGCCGGGACGCGACCGTTCACGGACCCGGGCACGGAGCCACCGGCCGTACCGTCACACATGCACCTTGCGCCGTGCCGCCTCGTCGTCGCCCTTGGTGCCGGAGGTGTCGCGGACGCGGTCCAGCAGGACCAGCCGCAGGCCGGTCAGGCGGGTGATCCGGGTCACGTGGAACGAGCGGTCGAGGATCCGGGCCGTCGCCTCGGGCATCCCGTCCTCCGGTGCGGCGCCGCCCCGCACGGTCGACACCAGCCACAGCCGGTCCGTCTTCGCCAGGCACGACGCGGGCTGCGGGCATTCGCGGGCCTCGAACGCGCCCCGCCGCTGCGGTGTGCGGTACATGAGGACGTCGCGGGGGCGGGACGGGTCGTCGCGCAGCTCGTAGGCCATGGCCCGCCGTTCCGGCCCCGCACCGCTGAACGCGATGCCGTCGCCCTTGCGCTGCCCGGTCTCGACGAGACGTGCGGCTGCCCGGTAGTCGGGCTCTCCCGGTACGTTCCGGCCGGTCTGGCGGAGGGCCGGCAGAGCCTGCCAGGCCAGGCCCGCCAGCGCCGCCGCGGCGAGGACTCCGCCCAGGACCCGCAGGACCGGGCCGCCCGCCCCGGCGCGGGCCCCGGCGACCGGCCAGGCGAGCCTGCTCAGCGCGACCGCCGCGAGCAGCGCCCACGCGGGCGTCGTGAACAGCAGATGCGCGGGGCTGAAGAGGCCCGCCGCGAGGGCCACGGGCAGCGGCAGCGCGATCCACACGGCGAGCGGCAACGCCCGGCGCCCCGCGCAGCACAGCCCGAGGACGGCAAGGACCAGTACCGGCACGGCCACCGCCCACGAGCCGAAGAGGTCCCCGGGGAACGCCGCCAGGTCCGCCGCCACGCCGGTCCCGGTGGAGGCGCCGTTCTGCACCACCGCCTGCACGGCCGCCGGGACCACGAAGCACAGACCGAGCGTGCCGGCCGCCGTGAACGCCCATCCGGCGATCCGGTCGCCCGAGCGCCGGGCCAGGAGCACCGCCGTCAGATGCGCGGCGAGCACGGTGACCGCCACGAGGTCGCTCCAGCCGATCAGCGGCACCGAGAGCGTGTACCCCACCCACACCTTGAAGCCGGGCCGCTGAAGGGCTCTGACCAGGAGCAGCGTGGACAGCAGCACGGCGGCCACGGCGAAGGCGTACGGGCCGCTCTCCTGCCCGTAGCGGGTCACCGTGGGCAGGAGAGCGAGGGCGAGGCCCGCGACAAGTCCGGTGCGCGCCGTGAAGATCCGCCGACCGAGCAGGGCGAGCAGCCCGGCCGAGGCGCCCATGGCCAGTGCGGCGGGCAGCCGCAGGGCGGTCGGCGAGTCGCCGGCGACCGCGATCCAGGCGTGCATCAGGACGTAGTACGGCGTGAACGCCACGTCGGTGTGGCGGATCAGCAGGCTCAGGTCGTGGAAGGAGAGCGTCGCCGCCCACCAGGTGGCGTGCTCGTCGCGCCACGGCTGCCGTGTGCCGATGCCGTGCAGCGCGGCGGCCAGCGCGACCGCCGCGGGCAGCAGGAACAGCGGCAGGGCGGCGAGGCGTCCGCCGGTTCCGGTCCTCGTACGCTGCCGTGCCGCGCGGCGGGCCCGGCGGCCGCCCGGCGCCGTGTCGCGGGCGCCGGGTGCGGAGGGGGCCGCGGTCGTCTCGCTCATCGCCTCACCCAGACCCGGTAGGTGCCGTCGCCGATGCTCGCCGTGTACGGCAGTACGGCGGTGAGGCGGTAGCGGGCGTTGTCCTTGAGCCCTTCCTCGACGGCCCGGTAGGTGTCGGGGACGACGCCGTCCCGCATGACGATGACGTCGAAGCGTGCGTCGCGCACCGCCTGCCGGAAGGCGTCGGGGCCCGCGTACCGTCTGCCGTCCTCGGCCGTGTAGTCCATGTAGTAGGCGTTCTGCCACTGCCGCCAGCCGGTGACGTCACGCAGGTAGTAGGCGGGCACCTCCTGCTCGGTGGCCAGGTAGGTGCCCTTGCGGTCGACGACCGTGCGCAGGTAGGCGGTCAGCCGGGAGGAGTCGGGGAAGAAGCTGTGGATCTGCCGCGCCTGCACCATGCCGAAGACCAGGGCGAGGACGTAGAGCATGATCCCCAGCTGCGGGTGCCGGAAGTGCGGACCGACCAGCCGGGCCGTGCCCAGGCCCGCCATCGGCGCGGCGAACAGCAGGCCGAAGCCGACATGCTTGAACAGCGAGACCTCGGTCTGCAGATGGGCCTGGTAGGCGGGCGCCAGCAGCGCGGTCCCGGTGAGCAGCAGTCCGAGCGCGGTGCGCCGCCAGCGGCCCGGGGTCGACCCGGCGATCCACGGCATCTCGCCCATCCGCCCGCGCAGCGCGTACGCCACCGAGCCGCCGAGCGCGGTGACGAAGAGGAGACCGCCCCACTGGGCGCTGTCGTGGAACAGCGTCAGGGCGGAGTCGGTGCCGTGCGCCCGGCCGGTGGTCGTGGAGCTGATCCCGCCGAGCGGCCCGGACAGCCGGTAGCCGACGCCGAGCAGGGCGGCGGTGCCGGTGCCCAGGACCAGGCCGCGCAGCAGCGCCCGGGGGCCGCGGTGGCGGTGGGCGGTGACCACGGCGAGGACGACCAGGGTGGGCAGGTACAGCCCTGAGGCGTACTTCACGCCGACGGCCAGCGCGGCGGGCGGTGCGGCCAGCAGGACGGCGAGGGCGTTCATGCGGTCGGTGCGCACCACGGCGTACATCGCCAGCGCCAGCAGGAAGACGGCGGGCGCGTCGTAGGTGGCGAAGTAGCCGAGCACCGTCGTCGGCTCGGTGACGGAGAACAGCGCGGCGGCACCGAGGGCGGCCCGCAGGTTGAACAGCCGCCGTGTCGTGGCGTAGAGCAGTCCGGTGGTGCCCAGCATGAACAGCAGGCCGACCGCGCGGACCCCGTCCAGGCCGAACCGGGAGTCCACCACGGCCGCGAGCACCGGGTACAGCTTGGGGTGGCCCGAGAAGTAGCCGGCGAAGTCCGCGGGCAACGGGGTGCCGTGCAGCAGGTTGGCCAGTTCGTAGTGGCCGGAGGCGACATAGAGGGCCTCGTCCTGGAAGGCGGTGCCGCCCAGCCGGAGGGAGAGCCCGGCCTGCACCAGGAGCAGGAACAGCAGCACACCGCGCCCGAGCAGTCTGCCCCGCCGGGTGTCCAGGGCCCAGGAGGACTCGGGGACGGCGGGCAGCGTGTAGCCGGGACCGGGCTCCGGCCCGGGGTCGACGGGGGCCGGGTCGACGAGAGCGGGGTCGACGGGGACGGGCTGCGGGAGGGGCCGCTGGGGTGGCTCCGCGTACGGGTCGTAGGCGTACGTCTCGTAGTACGGGGCGTCCGGCTGTGCGGGAGAGGCGTCCGGCCCGCCGTAGGACTCCGCGTAGGACTGCTGCGGCCACGGGTGCATCTGGTGCTCGTACATCTGCTGGTACGCCTCGCGGTCGTACGGCTCGGCGTCGTACGGCTCGGGCGGGGGCGGGGCGTCCGCCCGGGGGCGGGGAGGCGGGCTGCTCATGGCTTGGTCACATCGAATCCGAAGCGAGGGCCGGCGGCGTTCCGCCGAAACGTTTCTGCGGAGGCCGGGCCGCTGTTGACGCGCCAGTCGGCCTCCTTGTCGAAGTCGAACCACACGAAACCGAGCACGTCGTCGTGCGCGGCCACGCCCCGGAAGAGGTCGGTGATGTCGGCGGGCTTGCGCGGCCCGGCCTCGGCGGCCGTCTCCGCGATGATCAGCGGCCGCCGCGTGAAGGCACGCACCTCGTCGAAGGTCGGTCCGTACAGCGCGTCGAAGCGGGCGGGGCCGTGCTGGGCGTAGTAGCCGACGACCCCGACCCAGTCGACGTAGTCGTCACCGGGCCAGTACGCCTTCAGCCGCACGTCCGGCATCGGGTTGACGACGTTCGGGCTCCACACCCAGATCACCTGGGTCGCGCCCTCCTGCTCGAAGACGTCGTGGACGTGCCGGTACGCGGCGACGAACTGCGCGGCGGTGCTCTTGCGCGTGCCCCACGGGTACCAGAAGCCGTTCATCTCGTGCGCGAAGCTGATCGCGACGGGCAGGTTGAGCTCCTTGACCGAGCGGGCGTACCCGCGCAGGTACGTGTCGTCCTTGCCCGACGCGATCGTCTTCAGGCTCCTGTCGAAGGGCTCCCAGGCGATGTACGCCAGCGCCCCGTACTTCCAGGCGTTGCGCACGGACGGTGCCTCGTAGCGGTCGCCCCACGCGGAGTAGAACTCGATCAGGTCGGGCTTCTTGCCCGCGGTCCTCGCGAACGCCTCGACCCCGGTCATCGCGGCGGGGGCGCCGTTCGCGGCCAGCCCCAGGAACTTCTTCCCGCCGGAGGGTCTCAGCAGCGGCCGTACGTCGTACGGGGGCTCCGTCGCGGCAGGCTCGGCGGCGGCCAGGCTGGGGCCCGCCACCGCCCCCCGGGCGTGGGCGTACTCGGCCCTGCCCTTGCCGGAGAACGTGGCGCAGCCCGCCAGGAGCAGCATGGCGAGGAGAGCGGCCCCCACCAGCCGGACACGCCGCGCCGTACGGACCTGCCGCACCGCCGTACGGACCTGCCGCGTCATACGGTGCGCTCCCTGGGCCGGACGAGGACGCGGCCGACGACCAGCGCGTAGAAGAGGCCCGCGGACAGCATCAGCGCGAAGTCCGGCGGATAGAGGGTCAGCATCCGCCAGGCGGCCACGCCCACCCACAGCACGGCGGTGCCGCCGGTCCACACGGTCATGCCGGTCCAGTAACGGCGCATCCCGTTCTTCTTGGCGCCCTGCGAACCGGTGGGCTTCCAGCCCATCGGGCGGCCGCGCAGCAGGTCCCACACCGCGAAGACGTGCGACCAGCCGTACATCACCCGCACCGCCCACGCCTCCAGCCGGTACGGCGCCCGGTGCCACAGCGGCAGCAGCAGGGTCACGTAGGCCACGCTCGGCAGCACCCACGCCGAGGCCTCGGCACGCAGCAGATCGGGACGCAGCAGCATCAGGGCGAGCGGGACGAGCGGGGTGACGAAGGTCGCGAGGGCCGTCTGCACGTAGTACAGGAAGCCCGAGAGGTAGCAGAGCCGGGTCTGGAAGGGGAGGTCCAGTTCCCAGAAGCGCCTGCCGGTGATCAGCTCCAGCGAGCCCATGCACCAGCGGTACTGCTGGTTGTGGAAGGCGCCCGCGGTGTCCGGGCACACCCCCGCCGACAGGGCGACGGGGACGTAGCGCAGCCGCCAGCCGAGCGCCCGCAGGTCGAAGCCGGTGTAATGTCCTCGGAGTGTTCGATCAGCGTGATGCCGCCGATCCGGGCGAGGGCGGAGCGCCGGTAGACCGCGCAGGAACCGACGCAGATGGAGCCGTCCTTGTCCTCCCGGGAGGTCTGCACCGAGCGGTAGAACTGCTCCTGCACCGCACCCGCGCCGCGCTCGATCCAGTTCTGCCGGTCGGTGATCCGGAAGAACTGCGGGGACTGCACGATCCCGGTGCGCTCGTCGGCGTCCATGTACGGCAGCAGTTCGTCGAGCAGGTCGGGGCGCGGCGCGAAGTCGGCGTCCAGGATGAGGATGTGGTCGCCACCGGTGATCCCGAAGGCGTGATGCAGATTGCCCGCCTTCTTGAACCAGCCCCGGTCGGGCCGCACCACGTACGCGAAACCGAAGTCGTGCGCCATGGCGCCGACCTCCGTGTCCGCCGCGTCGTCGAGCACGTACACCCGCGTGACGCCCCGGTAGGTATCGGCGAGCCGGTTCACATGCACCCAGGTGTTGTGCAGGACCTCCAGCGGCTCACCGCACACCGGCAGGAAGACGTCGACGCTCGGATACACGCCGGGCCGCCAGTCGCGCACCAGGGTCTTGTGCGTCTTGAGGTCGAAGTCCTTGCTGCGCGCGTCGAGGTAGAGGGAGACCAGGTAGTCGGCGACGACGAACGCGAGCAGCGGGGTCAGCAGCCAGAACCAGGGGCTCGACGCCGTGAAGTAGAGCTGACTCACCGAGAGACAGGCGAAACTGACCAGCGAACCGAGAGTCAGCATCCACAGATGACGGCGCGTGTACGAGTACTTCTCGCCGTCGTCCGGCGGCTGCGGCAGCAGCCCAGGACTCTCGGCGATCCGTCCGCGCCTGCGGCGATGCGGTGCGGAATCCGCCTCCACGGCACTGCTCATGTCGAACTCCCGGGACAGTGGGGCGTGTTGCCCCCACAAGAGCCCGGACGGCACTTATGTGAACCTTTGACCAGGCCGTGAAAGCATAACCGGCTTACGACAAGATCATCCGATCGGGTGCATTACTGGAGAGTTGTCCCGCTCTCAGCAGCACCCCGCGCCCGGCAGCGTCCGCTTGTTGCGCGCCTCCCTGCTGCGCGCCGCCAGCAGTTCGTCGGCCGGGTAGCCGACCTCCTCCAGCGTCAGCCCGTGCGGCCGTACGACGTGCACCGCCGAGTCGCGCACTCCGGCGGCGAGCACCTTGCCCGGCCAGTCGGGGCCGCGGTGGCCGTCCCCGACGAACAGCAGGGCGCCGATCAGCGAACGCACCATGTTGTGGCAGAACGCGTCCGCGCGCACCGTGGCCGTGACGATCCCGTCCGCGTCCCTGACCAGGCTCAGCTCCTGAAGGGTGCGGATGGTCGTGGCGCCCTCCCGCTTCTTGCAGTACGCGGCGAAGTCGTGCTCGCCCAGCAGCGCGCCGGCGGCCTCGTTCATGGCGGCCACGTCGAGCGGCCAGTCGTGCCAGAGGACGTGGCCGCGCAGCAGCGGGTCCACTCCCCCGGGGTTGTCGGTGACGCGGTAGGCGTAGCGCCGCCAGACCGCGGAGAAGCGGGCGTCGAAGCCCTGCGGGGCCGGCCGGAGGGCCCAGACCCGTACGTCCTTCGGCAGCCGGCCGGCGAGCCGCTTCAGCAACTTCTCGTGGTGCTCCCGCCACACCGTCCCGGGCAGATCCACGTGCGCCACCTGGCCGCGGGCGTGCACTCCGGCGTCGGTGCGCCCGGCGACGGTCAGCTCGTACGTCTCCCGGGACCGGGTCACGGTGCGCAGGGCGTCCTCGATCTCCCCCTGCACGGTGCGCTTCCCGCCGGCCTGCTTGGCCCAGCCGTGAAAGGCGGTGCCGTCGTAGGACAGGTCGAGGCGGACACGTACGAACCCGGGCTGTGCTTCGTCACTCACCAGAAGATCCTCTCAGCAACACGAAAGCGGGCCCGCCCCTCGAAAGGAACGGACCCGCAAGGCGCCCCCAAGGGGCGCGGGACTGTGTCGAACCGCGGCTCCGCCGCGTGGGCGCGACCCACCACGGCGAAGCCGCAGCCGCAAGACACAGAGCCTCCGGCGGACGCTTACGCGTCCTTCGACTCCTCGGCGGCCTCGGTGCCCTCGGCCTCGGGGGCCTTGGTCTCCTCGACCGGCGCCGTCTCCGCGTCCTTGGCGGCACGCTTCGTCGCCGCCTCGGCCTCGCCCACGGCGTTCTGCTGCACCGTCAGCGCCTCGACCAGCTCGATCACGGCCATGGGCGCGTTGTCGCCACGGCGGTTGCCGATCTTGGTGATACGGGTGTAGCCACCCGGACGGTTCTCGTAGCGCGGGCCGATCTCGGTGAAGAGCGTGTGGACGACGCTCTTGTCCGTGATCACCTGGAGCACCTGACGGCGGTTGTGAAGGTCGCCCTTCTTCGCCTTGGTGACCAGACGCTCGGCGTACGGCCGCAGCCGGCGGGCCTTCGCCTCGGTGGTGGTGATACGGCCGTGCTCGAAGAGCGCCTTCGCGAGGTTCGCGAGGAGCAGCTTCTCGTGCGCGGCGCTGCCGCCCAGACGGGCACCCTTGGTGGGCTTCGGCATGGTTCTTCTCCTGTGTGTCTGCCCCGGCCGTATCAGGTACCGAGGTCAGTGTCCGAGCAGACGGTTGCCTGTCGGAGACCCCGCGCCCCTCAGGGACGCGGGGAACCGCGCGACCGGCCACAACCGGCCCGCAGCCGCAGTACGGCCCTCCTCACGGAGCGCTCAGTACTGCTCGGTCTCCACGAACCCGGCGTCCGCGTCGTCGTCCGCGCCGAACGCGTCCGCCGCGGCGGTGGGGTCGAATCCGGGCGGGCTGTCCTTGAGCGCCAGGCCCATGCCGGCCAGCTTCGCCTTGACCTCGTCGATGGACTTCGCACCGAAGTTGCGGATGTCCAGCAGGTCGGCCTCGGAGCGTGCGACCAGCTCACCCACGGAGTGGATGCCCTCACGCTTGAGGCAGTTGTAGGAGCGGACCGTGAGCTCCAGCTCCTCGATCGGCAGCGCGAGGTCGGCGGCCAGGGCGGCGTCCGTGGGGGACGGGCCCATGTCGATGCCCTCGGCGTCGATGTTCAGCTCGCGGGCGAGACCGAACAGCTCGACCAGGGTCTTGCCGGCGGAGGCCATGGCGTCACGGGGACGCATCGCCTGCTTGGTCTCGACGTCGACGATCAGCTTGTCGAAGTCGGTGCGCTGCTCGACACGCGTGGCCTCGACCTTGTACGTGACCTTGAGCACGGGGCTGTAGATGGAGTCGACCGGGATACGGCCGATCTCCTGGCCCACCTGCTTGTTCTGCACGGCGGAGACGTAGCCGCGACCGCGCTCGACGGTCAGCTCCATCTCCAGCTTGCCCTTGCCGTTGAGCGTGGCGAGGACCAGGTCGGGGTTGTGGACCTCGACACCGGCGGGCGGGGCGATGTCGGCGGCGGTCACGAGGCCCGGGCCCTGCTTGCGCAGGTACATCACGACGGGCTCGTCGTGCTCGCTGGACACGACCAGCTGCTTGATGTTGAGGATGAGGTCGGTGACGTCCTCCTTGACGCCCGGCACGGTGGTGAACTCGTGCAGGACACCGTCGATGCGGATGGACGTGACCGCCGCACCCGGGATCGAGGAGAGGAGCGTACGGCGCAGGGAGTTGCCGAGGGTGTAGCCGAAGCCCGGCTCCAGCGGCTCGATCACGAACCGGGAGCGGAACTCGTCGACGACCTCTTCGGTCAACGAGGGACGCTGAGCGATCAGCATGAGGTGATCAGTTCCTTCATTCGTGGACGCCCGCTATTTGACGTCCGACAAAGCCGCGCCCGTGACAGAAGGCGCGGGTACTGCAAGGGTACGGGCGGCACGCCCCGAACACGGGACGTACCGCCCGGAACCGGCCTGCCGGTGCAGCGACGGGCGACGGACGCGACGAGCGTCAGACGCGGCGACGCTTCGGCGGGCGGCAGCCGTTGTGCGGGGTCGGGGTGACGTCCTGGATGGAGCCGACCTCGAGGCCCGTGGCCTGCAGGGAGCGGATCGCGGTCTCGCGGCCGGAACCCGGGCCCTTCACGAACACGTCGACCTTGCGCATGCCGTGCTCCTGGGCGCGGCGGGCAGCCGACTCGGCGGCCATCTGCGCGGCGAACGGCGTGGACTTCCGGGAGCCCTTGAAGCCGACGTGGCCGGCGGAGGCCCAGGAGATCACGTTGCCGGACGGGTCCGTGATGGAGACGATCGTGTTGTTGAACGTGCTCTTGATGTGCGCGTGACCGTGAGCGACGTTCTTCTTTTCCTTGCGGCGCACCTTCTTGGCAGCGCCCTGACGACCCTTGGGGGGCATCCTTTAACTCCTACGGGGGAGGTGGTCGGTCCTACAGCGAAGACCGTGGACGGGTGTCCGCTGCGGACTACTTCTTGCCCGGCTTCTTCTTGCCGGCGATCGCGCGACGCGGGCCCTTGCGGGTACGGGCGTTGGTGCTGGTGCGCTGACCACGGACGGGCAGACCGCGGCGGTGCCGCAGACCCTGGTAGCAGCCGATCTCGACCTTGCGGCGGATGTCGGCCTGGATCTCGCGACGGAGGTCACCCTCGGTCTTGATGTTGCTGTCGACGTACTCGCGGATCGCGACGAGCTGCTCTTCCGTCAGGTCGCGGACGCGGGTGTTCGGGTCGATACCGGTCTCGGCCAGCGTCTGCTGGGAGAGGGTCCGGCCGATCCCGAACACGTAGGTGAGGGCGACCTCCACACGCTTCTCGCGCGGGATGTCGACACCGGAAACGCGTGCCATTCAATGGCTCCAGTTGTCTTCGGAGGTCTTCCGCAGAACCGGCTCCCCGTCCGCCGTACGAGGTACGGACCGGGTCCCCGGCCTCCGAGCCGGGGGTGTCGAGCCATGTCGGCTCGGGCTCCGCGTATGAACATGTTCAGCTTGCGTCGCGCGAATCTCTGCGGATCGAAGCAGAGGGATCGGTCCTGCGTCAGCCCTGGCGCTGCTTGTGGCGCGGGTTCTCGCAGATGACCATGACCCGGCCGTGACGGCGGATCACCCTGCACTTGTCGCAGATCTTCTTGACGCTCGGCTTGACCTTCATGGGATTGAGGTTCTCCGGGTCAGTTGCCGGCAGCCCCGCTCACACGGGACGTGGGCAAGATCTACTTGTACCGGTAGACGATCCGGCCACGCGTCAGGTCGTACGGAGACAGCTCCACCACGACCCGGTCGTCAGGGAGGATGCGGATGTAGTGCATACGCATCTTGCCGCTGATGTGTGCCAGGACCTGGTGGCCGTTCTGGAGCTCGACCTTGAACATGGCGTTCGGCAGAGACTCGACGACAGTGCCCTCGATCTCGATGGCACCTTGCTTCTTGGCCACGCTTCGCCCTTCGGAATCGACTACCTTGATCGACTCCAGCGCACCGCTCGAGTGCATGCGGACATGCGGGTGCAAGGAAGCCGACGAGTCAGTCTACGTCAAGCGCACCCGGAAACACGAATCGGGTGAGTCTGCCCCACTGTGAAGATCATTATGCCGCCCGGTCCGGCGGAGCCCCGGCGCCGCCTCAGCCCAGCGGGTCCGGAGCCGCCGTGATGCCCAGCTCCGCCAGCTTCGCCCGGCCGCCGTCGGGGGCCGTGAGCACCAGCGGGCCCTGCTCGGTCAGCGCGATCGAGTGCTCCCAGTGCGAGGACCAGGTGCCGTCCGTGGTGACGACCGTCCACTCGTCCTGCAGCACCCGGGTGCGCGGGGTGCCCAGGGACACCATCGGCTCGATAGCCAGGCAGATGCCGGGGACCAGCTTGGGACCCTTGCCGCGGCGCCGGTCGACGTAGTTCAGCAGATGCGGGTCCATGTGCATCTCGGTGCCGATGCCGTGGCCGCCGTAGTCCTCGATGATGCCGTACCTGCCGCCGCCCGGCTTCGGCTGACGGCGGATGTAGGTCTCGATGGCGCGGGAGACGTCGACCAGGCGGTTGCCCTGCTTCATGGCCGCGATGCCCGCCCACATCGACTCCTCGGTGACCCGGGAGAGCTCGATCAGCTCGGGGGCGTGGCCGGAGCCGACGAAGGCCGTGTAGGCGGCGTCGCCGTGCCAGCCGTCGACGATCGCCCCGCAGTCGATGGAGATGATGTCGCCGTCCTTGAGGACGACCTCGTCGGACGGGATGCCGTGGACCACGACGTCGTTCACGGAGGTGCAGATGGTGGCCGGGAAGCCGCCGTAGCCCAGGAAATTGGGCTTGGCGTTGTGCTCGGCGAGGACCTTGCGGGCGACCTGATCGAGATCCTTGGTGGACGCCCCGGGCACCGCGGCCTCGCGCGTGGCCGCGTGGACGGCGGCGACGACCAGCCCCGCCTCACGCATCGTGGCGATCTGCTGGGGAGTCTTGATCTGCACCATGGGGCCCTGCGCTCTCCGTCACTCACGTCAACCGGTGTCACTCACGTCAACCGGTCACTGGTCACCCGGTCACTGGTCACCCGGTTAGCTGGTCATCTGTACAACAGTACGGCCGTGACACCCTCACGGGCGCCACGGCCGGACCTTCCACCGACGGCTGTCGGGCCGGGCCCTAGCGGGCCTCGGCCTCGGTCTTCGTCTGGGCCTTGGTCGCCTTCAGGGCCTCCATGGCCCGTCCGGTGACCTCCTCCACCTTGCCGAGCGCGCTGATCGTGACCACCAGGTCCTGGGCCCTGTAGTAGTCGATGATCGGCTCGGTCTGGGTGTGGTAGACCTCCAGACGCTTGCGGACCGTGTCCTCGGAGTCGTCGTCACGCTGGTAGAGCTCGCCGGCGCACTCGTCGCAGACGCCGTCCTGCGCGGGCTGCTTGTAGGCCACGTGGAACACGTGCGCCGAGTCGTTGCGGCAGATGCGGCGGCCGGCGATGCGCCGGACCACCTCGTCCTCGGGGACTTCCAGGTCGAGTACGGCGTCGAGACCGATGGTCTCGGTCCGCAGCAGCTCGTCGAGCGCCTCGGCCTGCGACACGTTGCGCGGGAACCCGTCCAGCAGGAAGCCGTTCACGGCGTCCGGCTGCTCCATACGGTCCTTGGCCATCGCGATGGTGACCTCGTCCGGCACCAGATTGCCCGCGTCCATGTAGGACTTCGCGAGCTTGCCCAGTTCGGTCTGGCGGCTGATGTTGGCGCGGAACAGATCGCCCGTGGAGATGTGCGGAATGGAGAGGTTCTTTGCGAGGTACGCGGCTTGCGTCCCTTTTCCGGCGCCCGGCGGCCCGACGAGGACGATTCGCATCAGCGGAGGAACCCTTCGTAATTGCGCTGCTGGAGCTGGCTCTCGATCTGCTTCACCGTCTCGAGACCCACACCCACGATGATCAGGATGCTCGTCCCTCCGAAGGGGAAGTTCTGGCTTGCCCCGAAGCCGACCAACGCCATCGTCGGCACGAGAGCGATCAGACCCAAGTACAGCGAACCCGGCCAGGTGATCCGGTTGAGTACGTACGACAGATACTCAGCGGTCGGTCGGCCAGCCCGGATGCCCGGGATGAAGCCACCATACTTCTTCATGTTGTCGGCGACTTCCTCGGGGTTGAAGGAGATCGCCACGTAGAAGAACGCGAAGAAAACGATCAGCAAGAAGTAGAGGGTGATGTAGATCGGGTGGTCGCCCTTGGTCAGGTTCTGCTGCACCCACGCCTTCCAGCCCGAGTTCCCGCCGGAGAACTGGGCGACCAGCGCCGGGATGTAGAGCAGCGAGGACGCGAAGATGACCGGGATCACACCCGCCTGGTTGACCTTCAGGGGGATGTAGGTCGAGGTGCCGCCGTAGGACCGGCGGCCGATCATGCGCTTGGCGTACTGCACGGGGATGCGGCGCTGGGCCTGCTCCACGAAGACCACCAGACCGACCATGACCAGGCCGACCGCGATGACGGTGGTGAACTCGATCCAGCCGCCCGCCAGGGTGCCCTGCTTCTTGATGGCCCACAGCGAGGACGGGAACGTCGCGGCGATCGAGATGAACATCAGGATCGACATGCCGTTGCCGATGCCCCGGTCGGTGATGAGCTCGCCGAGCCACATGACCACGGCCGTACCGGCGGTCATGCAGACCACCATGGTGATCGTCGAGAAGATCGCGCGGTCCGGGACGATGCTGCTCGCCACCGTGCAGCCGGAGAACAGCGCGCCGCTGCGGGCGGTGGCCACCAGGCCGGTGCCCTGCAGGATGGCGAGCGCCACGGTCAGGTAGCGGGTGTACTGCGTGATCTTCGTCGTACCGGCCTGGCCCTCCTTCTTGAGGGCTTCCAGACGCGGGATGACGACGGTCAGCAGCTGAAGGATGATGCTGGCCGTGATGTACGGCATGATGCCGAGCGCGAAGATCGTGATCTGGAGGAGCGCGCCGCCGCTGAACATGTTGACCAGGCCGAAGAGGCCCTGGTTGCCGGACGCCTCGTTCACACAGGTCTGGACGGCCTTGTAGTTGACGCCGGGGATCGGGACGTGGGTACCGACCCGGTAGACCACGATGATGCCCAGCGTGAAGAGGAGCTTCTTGCGCAGGTCGGGCGTCCTGAACGCCCGGGCGAACGCGGTGAGCACGGTGCCTCCTGCGACCCCCGCGCAAGTGCGTCAAGGGTGACGGTCGTGAGGTGCGACGAATAAGACAAAAACAAGGTGACGAATGACCAACGGTCGGCTGCCGTTCAGGGTGCCCCATGTGAGGCGCCCGTGAAAGTGGGCAGTGCTGGCCACCATACCGGCGCGACGGGTTCCCTAGGAACGACCGACCGGGGATACCCCTTTTGTGGGGTATCCCCGGTCGGGATCGCTCATGTCATCGAAGCGCCTGAAGGACTCAGACGAGCTCGGTGACCGTGCCGCCGGCGGCGGTGATCTTCTCCTTGGCGGAGCCGGAGACGGCGTCGACCGTCACCTGCAGCGCCACGGAGACCTCGCCCTGGCCGAGAACCTTGACGAGCGAGTTCTTGCGAACGGCGCCCTTGGCCACCAGACCCTCGACGGTGACCTCGCCACCCTCGGGGTAGAGCGTGGCCAGCTTGTCGAGGTTCACGACCTGGTACTCGGTCTTGAACGGGTTCTTGAAGCCCTTCAGCTTCGGGAGGCGCATGTGCAGCGGCATCTGGCCGCCCTCGAAGCGCTCCGGAACCTGGTAGCGGGCCTTGGTGCCCTTGGTACCACGACCGGCCGTCTTGCCCTTCGACGCCTCACCACGACCGACACGGGTCTTGGCGGTCTTGGCACCCGGGGCGGGACGGAGGTTGTGGATCTTGAGCGGGTTCGTCTCCGCCATGATCAGTCGACCTCCTCGACCGTCACGAGGTGACGGACATGGCGCACCATGCCGCGGAACTCGGGGCGGTCCTCCTTGACGACCTGCGAGTTGATCCCCTTGAGACCGAGGGACCGCAGGGTGTCACGGTGGTTCTGCTTGCTGCCGATGTAGGACTTGACCTGCGTGATCTTGAGCTGAGCCATGATTACGCACCCGCCCCGGCACGCGCGCGCAGCAGGGCCGCGGGGGCGACGTCCTCGAGCGGCAGACCGCGGCGGGCCGCGATCTCCTCGGGACGCTGCAGGCCCTTGAGGGCCGCCACGGTCGCGTGCACGATGTTGATCGCGTTGTCGGAGCCGAGCGACTTCGACAGCACGTCGTGGATACCGGCGCACTCGAGCACGGCACGCACCGGACCACCGGCGATGACGCCGGTACCGGGCGACGCGGGCTTCAGCAGTACGACGCCGGCCGCCTTCTCACCCTGGATGGGGTGCGGGATGGTGCCCTGGATCCGGGGGACCTTGAAGAAGTGCTTCTTGGCCTCCTCAACGCCCTTGGCGATGGCGGCCGGCACCTCCTTGGCCTTGCCGTATCCGACACCCACGGTGCCGTCACCGTCGCCCACCACGACCAGCGCGGTGAAGCTGAAGCGACGACCACCCTTCACAACCTTGGCGACACGGTTGATCGCGACGACGCGCTCGACGTACGCGGTCTTCTCGGCGGCAGCAGCGCCGCCGTCACGGCCCTTCCGGTCCCGCCGCTCGCCGCCACCGGCACCGCCACCGCGGCGCTGGGGTCCAGCCATTGGATTACCTCTCTCTTTTCCGCTAGCTACGGCTGCTCAGAACCTGAGCCCGGCTTCGCGGGCGGCGTCCGCCAGGGCGGCGATGCGCCCCGCGTACTGGTTGCCACCACGGTCGAACACGACAGCCTCGACGCCGGCGGCCTTGGCACGCTCGGCGACCAGGGCGCCGACCTGCTTGGCCTGCGTGGACTTGTCGCCCTCGCCACCGCGGATCGAGGTGTCCAGAGTGGACGCCGATGCCAGGGTGTGGCCCTTGAGGTCGTCGATCACCTGCGCCACGATGTGGCGGTTGGAGCGGGTCACGACCAGACGGGGGCGCTCCGCCGTACCGGCGATCCGCTTGCGGATCCGGATGTGGCGGCGCTTGATCGCGGCGCGCTTGTAGGCGTCGCCCTTGAGGATCTTCTGCCCGTATGCCATGGCTTACTTACCCGCCTTTCCGACCTTGCGGCGGATGACTTCGCCCTCGTACTTGACACCCTTGGCCTTGTACGGGTCGGGCTTGCGCAGCTTGCGGATGTTGGCCGCAACCTCGCCGACCTTCTGCTTGTCGATGCCCTCGACCTGGAAGTGGGTCGGGTTCTCCACCTTGAAGGTGATTCCCTCGGGGGCCTCGACCGTGATCGGGTGGCTGTAACCGAGCGCGAACTCGAGGTTCGAGCCCTTGGCGGCCACGCGGTAACCGACACCGCTGATCTCGAGCTTCTTCACGTAACCCTGGGTCACGCCGGTGATCATGTTCGCCACCAGCGTGCGGGACAGGCCGTGCAGGGCCTTGCTCTGACGCTCGTCGTTGGGGCGGGTCACCTGCAGGGTGCCGTCCTCGCCCTTGGCGATCTCGATCGGCGCCACGACGGTGTGGGTCAGCGAGCCCTTGGGGCCCTTGACCGAGACCGTCCGGCCGTCGATGGTGACGTCCACGCCGGCGGGAACCGCGATGGGGAGCTTGCCGATGCGCGACATAGCTGTTTCCTCCGTTCCCTTCCGTTACCAGACGTAGGCGAGGACTTCCCCGCCCACGCCCTTCTTGCCGGCCTGCTTGTCGGTGAGGAGCCCGTACGACGTGGAGATGATCGCCACGCCGAGGCCGCCCAGCACCTTCGGCAGGTTGGTGGACTTCGCGTACACCCGGAGACCGGGCTTGGAGATCCGCTTGATGCCCGCGATGGAGCGCTCACGGTTCGGGCCGAACTTCAGCTCGAGGACGAGGTTCTTGCCGACCTCGGCGTCCTCGGTCTTCCAGCCCGTGATGAAGCCCTCCTGCTGGAGGATCTCCGCGATGTGCGACTTGATCTTCGAGTGCGGCATCGACACCGCATCGTGGTAAGCCGAGTTCGCATTCCGCAGACGCGTCAACATGTCTGCGATCGGATCAGTCATGGTCATGAATTGGCCTGTGGCCTTTCTCGCCGGGGTTTCCTATATGCGCCATCCCTCTCCCCGTACTCATGAAGACGGGACGGGTGCGGCGCGGGGACCTACGGCGTAGTAAGCAATCGTTCAGCGGACGGCTGTCCGCAGGTGATCCAGGGCGGCGAAGGCCCAACCCTCCAAGCCTACGGCATGGAAGGGGGTGGCCTTCGCCGACCCGGTTGCTTACCGAGAGGTCCCAGAATCCCGAAGTACGGGATTACCAGGAGCTCTTGGTCACGCCCGGCAGCTCGCCGCGGTGAGCCATCTCACGAAGGCACACACGGCAGAGGCCGAACTTGCGGTACACGGAGTGCGGGCGGCCGCAGCGCTGGCAGCGGGTGTAGCCACGCACACCGAACTTGGGCTTGCGAGCAGCCTTAGCGATCAGAGCCTTCTTCGCCATCTCGCTCACGCCTCCTTGAACGGGAAGCCGAGGTGACGAAGGAGCGCGCGGCCCTCAGCGTCGTTGGTCGCCGTGGTCACCACGGTGATGTCCATACCCCGGACGCGGTCGATCTTGTCCTGGTCGATCTCGTGGAACATGACCTGCTCCGTGAGACCGAAGGTGTAGTTGCCACGGCCGTCGAACTGCTTGGGGGACAGACCGCGGAAGTCGCGGATGCGCGGCAGCGCGAGCGACAGGGTGCGGTCCAGGAACTCCCACATGCGGTCGCCACGAAGCGTGACGTGGGCACCGATCGGCTGGCCCTCACGCAGCTTGAACTGCGCGATGGACTTGCGGGCCTTGGTGACGGCCGGCTTCTGACCGGTGATCGTGGTGAGGTCGCGGATGGCGCCCTCGATCAGCTTGGAGTCGCGGGCGGCGTCGCCCACACCCATGTTGACCACGATCTTGACGAGGCCGGGGATCTGCATGACGTTCGCGTACTTGAACTCGTCGCGCAGCTTGCCCGCGATCTCCTCGCGGTACTTCGTCTTGAGACGCGGCGTGGTGGTGGTAGCCATCAGATGTCCTCACCCGTCCGCTTGGCAACGCGGATCTTGTTGCCCTCATCGTCGAAGCGGTAACCGACACGCGTGACGACCTTCTTGCCGTCCTTCTCCACGACCAGCTGGACGTTGGAGACGTGGATCGGCGCCTCGGTGGTGACGATGCCGCCGGCCTGCGAACCGCGAGCGGTCGGACCGGCCTTGGTGTGCTTCTTGACCCGGTTGACGCCCTCGACCAGGACCCGGTCCTCGCGGGGGAAGGCCGCGATGACCTTGCCCTGCTTGCCCTTGTCCTTGCCGGTGACGACCTGGACCAGGTCACCCTTCTTGATCTTCATGCTTACAGCACCTCCGGCGCGAGCGAGATGATCTTCATGAACTTCTTCTCGCGCAGCTCCCGGCCGACCGGGCCGAAGATGCGGGTGCCGCGAGGGTCGCCGTCGTTCTTGAGAATGACGGCGGCGTTCTCGTCGAAGCGGATGTACGAGCCGTCCGGACGGCGGCGCTCCTTGACGGTGCGAACGATGACCGCCTTGACGACGTCACCCTTCTTCACGTTGCCACCGGGGATCGCGTCCTTGACGGTGGCGACGATGACGTCACCGATGCCCGCGTAGCGGCGACCGGAGCCACCGAGCACACGGATGCAAAGAATTTCCTTCGCACCCGTGTTGTCGGCGACGCGCAGTCGCGACTCCTGCTGGATCACGTCTATCTCCTGAATGTCTGCCGGTTCCCCGGGAGCCGCTCAGCGGAGCGGCTCCCGGAGCCTGGCGGAACTGTCCTGCGAGGGGTGCCCCGCAGGAAAATGCTGCATGGTGCGGACTCCCCGAGGGGACTCCGCAACCTGCCGAATCCCCTGGAGGGGACTACTTGGCCTTCTCGAGGATCTCGACGACGCGCCAGCGCTTCGTCGCGGACAGCGGCCGGGTCTCCATGAGGAGGACACGGTCGCCGACACCCGCGGCGTTCTGCTCGTCGTGCGCCTTGAGCTTGTTCGTACGGCGGATGACCTTGCCGTACAGGGCGTGCTTCACGCGGTCCTCGACGGCGACGACGACGGTCTTGTCCATCTTGTCGCTGACGACGAGACCCTCGCGGGTCTTGCGGAAGCCACGCGCCTCGGTCTTCTCAGCAGTCACATTGCTCTCGCTCATCAGGCGTTCTCCACCGTTTCGATGCCCAGCTCACGCTCGCGCATCAGGGTGTAGATCCGCGCGATGTCCTTGCGGACCGCCTTGAGACGGCCGTGGTTCTCGAGCTGACCGGTCGCCGCCTGGAAGCGGAGATTGAACAGCTCTTCCTTGGCCTCGCGGAGCTTGCCCAGCAGCTCCTCGTTGCCCAGCTCGCGCAGCTCGGACGCCTTGGTACCGGCCGACATCACGCTTCACCTGCCTCGCGCTTGACGATCCGGCACTTCATCGGCAGCTTGTGGGCCGCACGGGTCAGCGCCTCACGGGCGATCTTCTCGTTGGGGTACGACAGCTCGAACATCACGCGTCCGGGCTTGACGTTGGCGATCCACCACTCCGGGGAACCCTTACCGGAACCCATGCGGGTCTCGGCGGGCTTCTTGGTGAGGGGACGGTCCGGGTAGATGTTGATCCAGACCTTGCCACCACGCTTGATGTGACGCGTCATGGCGATACGAGCGGCCTCGATCTGACGGTTGGTCACATACGCCGGGGTGAGCGCCTGGATACCGTACTCGCCGAACGCGACCGTGGTGCCGCCCTTGGCCGCGCCGCTGCGCGTGGGGTGGTGCTGCTTGCGGTGCTTGACCCTACGGGGGATCAGCATGACGGTCAGGCCTCCGTTCCGGTGCTCTCAGCCGGAGCGGCGGCGGCGGGAGCCTCGGCCTTGGGGGCCTCGGCGCCGGCAGCCTGCTGCGGCTTGCGACCGCGCCCGCCACGCTCGCCACCGCGGCCACCGCGGGCCGGGCGGTCAGCGCCGCCACGGGCCGGGCGGTTGCCGGCACGGGCAGCGGCGTTCTCGGCGCGGACCTCGGCGATGTTCTTGACGTCGCCCTTGTAGATCCAGACCTTCACACCGATACGGCCGAAGGTCGTCTTGGCCTCGAAGAAGCCGTAGTCCACGTTCGCGCGGAGCGTGTGCAGGGGCACACGGCCCTCGCGGTAGAACTCCGAGCGGGACATCTCGGCGCCGCCGAGGCGGCCACCGCACTGGATCTTGATGCCCTTGGCGCCGGCCTTCATGGCGGACTGCATGCTCTTGCGCATGGCCCGGCGGAAGGAGACGCGGGAGGAGAGCTGCTCGGCGACGGCCTGGGCCACGAGCTGAGCGTCCGTCTCGGGGTTCTTGACCTCGAGGATGTTCAGCTGGACCTGCTTGCCGGTGAGCTTCTCGAGGTCGCCGCGGATGCGGTCGGCCTCGGCGCCGCGGCGGCCGATGACGATGCCCGGACGAGCGGTGTGGATGTCCACCCGCACGCGGTCACGGGTGCGCTCGATCTCCACCTTGGAGATGCCGGCGCGCTCCATGCCGGACGTCATCATCCGGCGGATGGCGACGTCTTCCTTGACGTAGTCCTTGTACAGCTTGTCGGCGTACCAGCGCGACTTGAAGTCGGTGGTGACACCGAGCCGGAACCCATGCGGGTTAACCTTCTGGCCCATTACCGGGTTCCTTCCTTGCTGCTGACGACCACGGTGATGTGGCTGGTCCGCTTGCGGATCCGGTAGGCACGGCCCTGGGCGCGCGGCCGGAACCGCTTCAGGGTCGGGCCCTCGTCGACGTAGGCCTCGGAGATGACCAGGCTCGTCGCGTCGGTGTGGTCGTAGTTGTGCGCGGCGTTGGCGATGGCGCTGTCGAGCACCTTGCCAACAGGAACCGAGGCAGCCTGCGGAGCGAATCGCAGGACGGCCTGGGCCTCCGTGGCGTCCATGCCACGGATGAGGTCCACCACGCGGCGGGCCTTCATGGGCGTGACGCGGATGTACCGCGCCTGGGCCCTGGCTTCCATGGTTGTCCCTTCAGTTTCTTACGTCTGAATGCGATCCGCTTAGCGGCGCTTCGACTTGCGGTCGTCCTTGACGTGACCCCGGAAGGTGCGCGTCGGCGAGAACTCGCCGAGCTTGTGGCCGACCATCGACTCGGTGACGAACACCGGGATGTGGGTCTTGCCGTTGTGCACCGCGATCGTGTGGCCCAGCATGGCCGGGACGATCATCGAGCGGCGGGACCAGGTCTTGATGACGTTCTTGGAACCGGCTTCGTTCTGTACGTCCACCTTCTTGATCAGGTGGTCGTCGACGAAGGGCCCCTTCTTCAGGCTACGCGGCATCTCAACCCGTCCTTAGCGCTTCTTGTTCGTCTTGCGGCGGCGGACGATGTACTTGTTCGACGCCTTCTTGGGCGAACGAGTACGGCCTTCCTTCTGGCCCCACGGGGACACGGGGTGACGGCCACCGGAGGTCCGGCCCTCACCACCACCGTGCGGGTGGTCGACCGGGTTCATGACCACACCACGGACGGTCGGGCGGACGCCCAGCCACCGCTTGCGGCCCGCCTTGCCCCAGTTGATGTTGCTCTGCTCGGCGTTGCCGACCTCACCGACGGTGGCGCGGCAGCGCGCGTCCACCATGCGGATCTCGCCGGACGGCATACGGAGGGTCGCCATGGCGCCCTCACGCGCGAGCAGCTGCACCGAGGCACCCGCGGAACGGGCGAACTTGGCGCCACCGCCGGGACGGAGCTCGATCGCGTGGACCGTGGTACCGACGGGGATGTTGCGGAGAGCCAGGTTGTTGCCCGGCTTGATGTCGGCCCCGGGACCGTTCTCGACGCGGTCGCCCTGGACCAGGCCGCGCGGCGCGAGGATGTAGCGCTTCTCGCCGTCGGCGTAGTGCAGCAGCGCGATGCGCGCGGTGCGGTTGGGGTCGTACTCGATGTGCGCGACCTTCGCCGGCACGCCGTCCTTGTCGTGACGACGGAAGTCGATCACTCGGTAGGCGCGCTTGTGTCCGCCACCCTGGTGGCGAACGGTCACACGACCGGCGTTGTTACGGCCGCCCTTGCTGTGCAGGGGACGGACCAGCGACTTCTCCGGCGTGGACCGCGTGACCTCGACGAAGTCGGCGACGCTGGCGCCACGACGGCCCGGCGTAGTCGGCTTGTACTTGCGGATTCCCATTGTCTCTCAGTCCTCGGAAATTTCCCGATTATCTGGACGCTCCGAGCCGCTTACGCGGTCGGACCGCCGAAGATGTCGATGCGGTCGCCCTCGGCAAGGGTCACGATCGCCCGCTTGCTGCCCGCGCGCTGACCGAAACCGGTCTTCGTGCGCTTGCGCTTGCCCTGGCGGTTGATCGTGTTGACCCCGGTGACCTTGACCGAGAAGACCGCCTGGACGGCCTGCTTGATCTGGGTCTTGTTGGCGTTCGGGTCGACGATGAACGTGTACTTGTTCTCGTCGAGGAGCGCGTAGCTCTTCTCCGACACGACCGGCTTCAGCAGGACGTCACGGGGGTCCGTGTACGACTTGCTGAGCGGCGTCTCGACGGTGTTCTTGCCCTCGGTGGCGTGGCGGCGTGCCTTGGCGACGCGCGCGGCCTTGGCCGCCTTGGCGGCCTTGGAGGCGATGCTCGGGTGACGGATGGCCATCAGACCTCGCTCCCTTCGGTGTCATTGGCCTTCGGGCCGGACACGAAGGACTCGAAAGCGGCCTGGGTGAAGACCACGTCGTCCGAGACGAGAACGTCGTACGTGTTCAGCTGGCCCGGCTCCAGGATGTGGACCTGGGGCAGGTTGCGGGCGGACAGCCACGCGGCCTCGTCGGCGCGGTCGATGACCAGGAGCAGGTTCTTGCGCTCGCTGATCTTGCCGAACAGGCTCTTCGCGGCCTTGGTGCTGGGGTTGTCGCCCTCGACCACGCCGGAGACGACGTGGATGCGGTCGTGGCGCGCCCGGTCGGTGAGGGCACCGCGCAGGGCGGCGGCCTTCATCTTCTTCGGGGTGCGCTGCGAGTAGTCACGCGGCTGCGGGCCGTGGACGACGCCACCGCCGGCGAACTGCGGGGCGCGGGTCGAACCCTGACGGGCGCGGCCGGTGCCCTTCTGGCGGTACGGCTTCTTGCCGCCACCACGGACCTCGCCGCGCGTCTTGGTCTTGTGCGTGCCCTGGCGGGCAGCGGCCAGCTGCGCGACGACGACCTGGTGGAGCAGCGGAACGCTGACCTTGGCGTCGAAGATCTCCGCGGGGAGCTCGACGGTACCGGCCTTCTCGCCCGCCGGCGAAAGGATGTCAACAGTGCTCATCGGTTACCTCAGGCCCCCTTGGCCGCGGTGCGGACCAGGACGAGGCCGCCGTTCGGACCGGGAACCGCGCCCTTGATGAGCAGCAGACCCTTCTCCGCGTCAACGGCGTGGACGGTCAGGTTCTGGGTGGTGACCCGCTCGTTGCCCATACGACCCGCCATGCGGAGGCCCTTGAACACACGGCCCGGGGTGGCGCAGCCGCCGATGGAGCCCGGGGAGCGGTGCTTGCGCTGGGTGCCGTGTCCGGCGCCGAGGCCCTTGAAGTTGTGACGCTTCATGACACCGGCGAAGCCCTTGCCCTTGCTCTTGCCGGTCACGTCGACCTTGACGCCGGCCTCGAAGACCTCGGCGGTGACTTCCTGGCCGAGCGTGTACTCGGCGGCGTCAGCCGTGCGGATCTCGACGAGGTGGCGGCGAGGGGTGACGTCGGCCTTCGCGAAGTGGCCCTTGAGGGGCTTGTTCACCTTGCGCGGGTCGATCTCGCCGAAGGCGAGCTGGACGGACTCGTAGCCGTCGACGTCGTTCGTACGGACCTGGGTGACGACGTTGGGGCCGGCCTTGACGACGGTGACCGGAACAACACGGTTGTTCTCGTCCCACACCTGCGTCATGCCGAGCTTCTCGCCCAGGATGCCCTTGATCTGCTTGGTCATTCTCAGCTCACCGGCCCTCAGAGCTTGATCTCGATGTCGACACCGGCCGGGAGGTCGAGTCGCATCAGAGAGTCAACGGTCTTGGGGGTCGGGTCGAGGATGTCGATCAGGCGCTTGTGCGTGCGCATCTCGAAGTGCTCGCGCGAGTCCTTGTACTTGTGCGGCGACTTGATGACGCAGTACACGTTCTTCTCAGTGGGCAGCGGCACCGGGCCCGCGACCGACGCACCAGTACGCGTCACCGTCTCGACGATCTTCTTCGCCGAGGAGTCGATGACTTCGTGGTCGTAGGCCTTGAGCCGGATGCGGATCTTCTGTCCCGCCATGGCTACTCCGTAGTCCTGTCTCTGTAAACGCTCCGGAACCCGGACGCCCTCTGTCGTTCTCCGACCCACGCGGTCGGGTGTGTCGCACTCTCGCCGACACAGATGTCCCTTGATCGAACATCCCTGCGGGGACTGCGCACGGCCCTACCAGAACCGCGGACCGGGGACAAAAGGCCCACCGGGCGCCTGGCCGGTGCTGCACTGACACTTCCCGGAAGATTCCCGTACGTCCAACCCACATGGGGTTGACGAGTACTGTGGGACTCGCTTCCGGTCCCCCCGGCGGGAGGCGCGCAGCATCAACACTCGACCGAGCAACTCGGACAGTCTGCCATACGAGACGGGGGGCTGGCCAATCGGGGCGTAGAGAGTACCCCCGGGACGACAACGGTCAAACCCGCGCCACCCACCGCTTCCCCTTGTTCTACGCTGTGCCACCGGCCGGCTGCGGAACGCGCACACACGGCACCGGGTGAGGGGGGTTCACCATGACGTCCAGGCCACGAAGACCGAGGGCTCTGCTGCCGCGCACCGCTCTGGCCGCCACTGCCGCGCTGTTGCTGGTGGGCCTGCTGCCGACGACCGCGGAAGCCCATCGCGACGGCTGTCACCGCTGGCATTCGTGCCCGTCCGACACCGGCTCCTACGTATGCGGCGACCTCGGCTACGACACCTACTGCGGAGGGACGGCTGACGCCGGCGACGCTCCGACCAAGTCCGTCGACGTCACCGCTCCCCGACAACCGAACGTGGCCAGGTCCCACTCGGGCCGGGGCGGCAAGGTGAGCCTCACCGTCACCGCGGAACAGGGCGCGCACCTCGAGGTCGCGGAGAACGACGAGTACGGGGACGCAGGAAACACCGTCGCGAAGGCCACGGCGACCGGGGGCGCGCAGACCATCACGTTCAGGGCCGCAACTGGCTCGCACACCTACACCGTCACCGCCACGGACTCCGCCGGCAACGTCAGTGACGTATCGGACGAGATATCCCTTGACGTGGACGCAGACGCCCCGCCCCTCACCGGCCTGTCTGTGACCGACCCCGACACGACGACAGCCACGGCGCACCTGGCATTCGCCTCGGCGCCCGGGGCGACGTACGTGGCGACCGTCGTCGGCCGGAAGGACCGGGTCACCGGCACCGTGGGGGCGGACGCCGAGGTCACCGACGCCGCCCTCGTCCTGCCCGACGGCAGCTACACGGTTCGGGTCACGGTGACGGACGACACCGGCAATGCGCGGCAGAAGGAGCGCAAGCTGAGGGTGGCGCTCGGCAGGCTCGCCCCGCGGGTGACCGCCGACCGGGCACGCGGTTCCGGCGCCGTGGCTTTCACGATCACGGCGCCGCCGCACAGCAAGGGGGCACTCACCATCGGCGAGGCCCCGGAGAAGCGCTTCACCACCGATGGCAGCGGCCTGGCCACCGTCGCCGTCCGGCTGCCCGACGGACGGCACCCGGCGCCCGCCGTCACGGTCACGGACGCCTACGGCCGGTCCGGAAGCGCGAAGGGCAGTCCGCTGATCGTGGACACTGCGGCGCCCGCACTGAAGGTCATTCCGGACATCGACCGCGCCTCCCACGGAGACCTGGCCCTGACCGTGGCCACGACACCCCGCACCAGGGTGACCGTGCTCTACGGCCACGGCATCCACGAGGACTTCGTCTCCTCGGGCCGCACATCCACCGTGACCAGAGCGCTCGACCCCGGCACCTACCACGTGAAGGTGACGGCGACGGATGCCTACGGCAATACCTCCACCAAGCTGCTGTCCGTGCCCGTGGACGACCGTCGGACCCCTGTCGAGTGGCTGGCAGTGGTGTTGAAGTCCGTGGTCGGTCTGGCCGTCCTCATGCTGGCCGTCGTCGCCCACCGTCGCACCCGCCCGGCCCGCGAGGCTTTCAAGGCGAGGCAGGCAGCGGCACGCTACGAACGCGACCTCGGCACATGGCAGCGCGAGCACGACAGGCTGGTCGGACTCGCCGAGTTCGCCGCGGAACTGGGCGAGGAGGAGCATGTGGACGGCGGATGGCAGCCCTCCTGGGGCAAGCGGAAGCGCGGCGAGTCGGCGTGGTGGCTGACCGGCGCCGATCTGGTGCAGCCTGCACGCGACGGCAGGGGTGTCGACGTACGGGACTCTGGCACGGTGATAATCACCGCACAGCGGATGCTGTTCATCGGCGGCACCCGGCGGGAATGGCTGTTCGCGAAGGTCGAAAAGATCGAACACAGCGGCAGGGACGTGACGTTGATACGCGTATCCAACCGCACCAAGCTCTCCGGCGTGCGCTACCGCCTGGCCCCCGAGAAGACCCGTATCGCTCTCGACTCGGCCATCGCGGAGGCCCCACCCGGTACGGCCCCTCAACTCGGTACGGGCCGGCGCCCGTTGCTAGCCGGTCTGCGCCAAGCGATCACGACCCACGACCGCAGCCGCCCCGTAGCGCCGCACACACCCGCACCGCGCCCTCATGTCACAGCGCCGTCCCCTTCCAGCTCTCGCTGATCACTCAGACGGGTGACTTTCCGCAACTCAGCTGGCTTTTCCGGTGATTGATCTACATATGCTCCTGGCAACAGCAGTGGGTGAACGTTCGTACGCAGCCTGCTACGACCGTTTCACCCCGACGAGAGGCCGAGCACCACCATGGTCAGTTCCCCGCACGAAGTGATGCACCGGATCTTCCAGGAGGACCCAGGACTCTTCGCCCGCACCGCCAGGACCCTCGGCATCCCGTTCGCCGACCCGGTCTCCAGCGAGCTGCTTCCGACCGACGTCACCGAGATCTATCCGCTCGAACGGCGCGTGGACACCGTGCTGAGCATCAAGACCGCCCGCTCGGAGCACTACATTCTCGCGATCGAGGCTCAGGGCAAACAGGACCCGGACAAGCCGGCGAGCTGGACCTACTACCTCGCTTACCTCTACGCCAAGTACCGACTGCCCCCCGTGCTCGCAGTCGTCTGCCAGGACCGCGCCACCGCCAGGTGGGCGGCCCGTCACGTGGACATCGGACCGGCACACTGGCCCGCGCTCACCCTGCGCCCGATGGTGCTCGGGCCGAACAACATCCCCGTCTTCACCACACCGGACAAGGTGGCGCAGGACCCGTCGATGTCGGTCCTTTCGGCCGTGGTCCACCGCCGCGATCCGGAGATCAAGGCCATACTGGACGCGATGGCTCCTGCCCTGCGCGCCCTGCAGGACCGCGACGAAGACACCGCCGAGAAACTCATCGAACTGACCCTGCAAGGCCTGGACAAGACCCCGGCCGCAGACCTTTGGAGGGAACTCATGGCCGTCGACCTCTCATTCTTCCAGTCCTCCGTCGCCGACGAGCTGCGCGACGAGGGCCGGGCCGCAGGCGTAGCCGAAGGTGTGGCCAAGGGCGTAGCCCAGGGAAAGGCCGAGGACATCACACTTCTCCTGGACCGCCGGGGTATCGAGTTCTCGGACGAGGAACGGGAGCGCGTCACGTCCTGCGAGGACCTCGACCTCCTCGGCCGCTGGTTCGACCGGGCCATCACGGCAACGTCGAGCGACGAGGTCTTCGCCGAGTCGGGTCACGACGACGACGCCTTCTGAGGCCTGGTGCCCTTCTCACAACCCAGGGTCTTGAGGGTGGCCGGGAAGTAGGCCCTCATGAACCTCTCGATATCCTTCCGGTGTGTGTAGTCCTGCTGCCGCACCTGCGGGAGTTGGAGGGTGAGGGTGAAGTAGTTGCCACCCTTGGTTTTGCAGGGAGCGGTGGAGATGGCTCCGTCGGTTCCAAGTACCGTCTTGTAAACGAAGTCGATACTGCGCGGATCGGTAACACCTGACACTGACCCAGTGCCCGTAGCCAAGTACATCAGGTTCATCGGTACTTCATCCCAGGAAAATCTGAAGCGGAGAACCGCATCATTTTCCGCAATTAGCAGACATGGTGCGGAAATAGCACTGGAGCGGTCGACGCGATCATATTCGCGGAATCCGGCATCGGATGAAACGAGATGACGCGTCAAATTGCGGTCGACTTTCACACCACAGATCGTTTGGGGAATCTCATATCCGCCAGCACACGATGCCACTGAAGCACCGGCCATAAACACAGCAATAAATAGGCCGATACTACGGTAGGTCGACGTCACTTTGGTCGCACCCCAGACACACCCGCAGCATGAGCAACCCCATCCTCAGCCGACCTGCCGATCTCAGCGCGAGAATCGAAGTTTGAACTATTCTCACGAGGACCCTTAGACCATTCTGCTGCGAGAGCCATCAATTGACCATTCCTCCGATCGTAGGCGTCTACACTCTCCTTAGTTTGACTATCATCGATCCTTTCCTGCTCATCAGCCAACCACTGATCCGTCACATAATCAAACCCCTCCTGCACATCACCCCCCACCACCGGAATATAACCAATCGCCTTGTCGAAGATAGGCTTGGTGGTGAATTCTGCCGTCTTCGGGTCGCCCTGGGCCTGGATGCGGGCCTCCTCCAGGAAACCCACCGTGCGGCCGGCGCGGACCAGGGACTCCGTGGAGTGGGAGTGGTCGCCGTGGATGCCGGCCACCATCGCCTGGTTCAACCCCCCGTTCAGCGTGCCGTAAGCGTCCTTGTCCTTGGACACCTGTTTGGCCACCTCGAACAGTTCATGCTGGTCCAGCGGCGACTCGGAGATGGCCACTTCACTCATCCCCGCGTGTACCGCTCCCCCGTGATTGACGAGCATCGCGGCCACCGGTTTCCGGAGTGACGGCGGGAACTCGTCCTCGCTGTCCGCCAGATATTTCAGTGAGTTCTTGAAGACCGCGTCGTTCTCCGGTGTGTGGGCGACGTAGTGGCCGTGTCTGTCCGCGGGGTCGATTCCCGTGGCCGCCGCCTGCAATGCCGCCCCGAAGCCGGTGCGGTCGTCGCCGTCCGGTCCCGGGGTGTACGTCGCCACCTTCGGCCCTTCCTGGGTGTGAAGGGCGACGTTCCAGTCGCGGTCCTTCATCAGGTATCGCAGGTGGTCGCCGGAATTCAGGTAATGTGCCGCACCGGCCGGGTCGTGGCTCATGATGCCCAGCATTCCGTCCACGGGGTCGTTCGCGAACCAGCCTCCCCGTTTTCCGCTGTAGTCGCCTTTCAGACGCCAGACACCGGGGTTCTCCCGCTCCGCCCTGATCATGTCGTCGGTCAGGTCGCCCAGCATGGCGGGGGAATAGCCGTGTCCCTTCTCCATGAGAGTCACCAGCGACTGGTATCCCACCGCCTTGTCCAGGTACGCGCCCTGGGCCTGCGTGGCGAAGTGCGCGATCCCCGCCTTCCTCATCTGCGCACGCCAGTGCCGGTACCAGGCCGACCCCGTGTCCCTGGTCGCCGTCGCCAGGGTGTCCGCCAGGCCCCTCTCGACGGACGCGTAGTCACCGCCGGTGCCGCCACTCCCGTGGATCACGTCGTTCAGCTCGTTCGTCAGCCGGATCGTGCCGCTCGCGCCCAAGTCGTCGAGAAGTGTGCGGGAGAACGTCCCGTCGTCCTCGTTGTCCCTGAACAGGCGCCGCAACTCTGCGAGTTCGCGGTGCGAGAGGTGACAGCCCCGGGACACCCGGCCGAGCAGTCCCTCCGTCTCCGCCGCCTCGTACTTCTCGACGTCGCCCAGCGCCCGCCCGTTGAATCCCCGGCCGCCGACCAGGACGTCCGAGTCCACGACGGCCGCCGTCAGCGCGATCCGTACCCCGTCGTCCGCATCAGCGACATCCCGGACCGCCCTGTCCAGCCGCTCCTGCCAGCGGGCGACGGCCTCGTGCCCCTCGCCCTCGTCCCAGTCCTGGCCTCTGCCCTCGCCGAGGCTCACCGCTCCCCGTTCCGACACCCGCATTCCCGCCGCCACCGCGTCCGTCCGGGCCGCCTCCACCCGCCCCCGGAGACCCGTGAACTGCGCGTGCGCGTCCCGTAGCAGCGAGGCGATCGCCTTCGCCTCCGTCTGCGCGTATCCGTACTCCTTCAGCGTCGCGTCGAAGCGTGCGTGCGCCGCCGTGGCGCTCAGGCCGGTCCAGCCGGGGCCCGTCGAGACGCCGTGCACATCGCGGCGGTAGGCCGTCTCCTGCTTCGCGAACTCGGCCGCCATGCCGTCCCAGCGCTCCGCGGCCGTGGTGAGCGCGGTCAGACGGGCAGTCATCACCTCGTGGTAGGTGAGCATCCGAGATCGTCCCCCTCCAGTACCGGCTTCAGCACCGGCTTCAGTACCGGTCCAGCGCCGACGTCTCCCGCAGCGCCGAACCCGCCGCCAGGTCCGCGCTCGTCAGGACCCGGTTGCCGGCGCCCAGCGCGTCGCGCTCCGAGCCGAGGCGGTCCAGCAGGTTCCGTACCTGGTCCGACCAGGTGTCGTGGGCCTTGCGGAGCGCGGACGCGGTCGCCCAGCCGTCGGCGAGCGCCTTCACGGCCGCCGCCGTCTCCTCTTCCGCCCAGCGGCCCGCCTTCGCGGTGTCCGGCTCGATGTGCCGCTCCAGCGACCGTGCCGCCGCCCGTTTCTCGGCGGGCGAGGACACCAGATCGGGCCGTCCGGAGACATCGACCGCGTCACCCGGCATCCTCGCCACCTCTCGCCCTGCCACCGCATCACCCGTCGGCACTTCAACGGTTGCGCGCGGGGTTCGGTCACGGTGGCGTTCACCCCCACCAGGTTGACCGCCCGTCCCCGGACACACGAAAAGGCCCGCACGACCGAAGTCGTGCGGGCCTCTCGTGAGATCGGGGACCGGAGTCCCGGGTCTCAGAGCGAGATCACTTGTTGATCTTGGTGACCTGGCCGGCGCCCACCGTGCGGCCACCCTCGCGGATGGCGAACTTCAGGCCCTCCTCCATCGCGATGGGCTGGATGAGCGACACCAGCATCTCGGTGTTGTCACCCGGCATGACCATCTCGGTGCCCTCGGGGAGGGTCACCACGCCGGTCACGTCCGTCGTGCGGAAGTAGAACTGCGGGCGGTAGTTGTTGAAGAACGGCGTGTGGCGGCCACCCTCGTCCTTGGACAGGATGTAGGCCTGCGCCTCGAACTCGGTGTGCGGGGTGACCGAGCCCGGCTTGATGATGACCTGGCCGCGCTCGACGTCCTCGCGCTTGATGCCGCGGAGCAGCAGACCGACGTTCTCACCGGCCTGGCCCTCGTCGAGCAGCTTGCGGAACATCTCGATGCCGGTGACCGTGGTGCTGGTCTTCTCCTGCTTGATACCGATGATGTCCACGGTCTCGTTGACCTTGAGGATGCCACGCTCGATACGGCCGGTGACGACCGTACCGCGACCGGTGATCGTGAAGACGTCCTCGATCGGCATCAGGAACGGCTTGTCGACGTCACGCTCGGGCTCCGGGATGGAGGTGTCGACGGCGTTCATGAGGTCCAGGACGGACTGGGTCCACTCCGGGTCGCCCTCGAGCGCCTTCAGCGCGGAGACACGCACGACCGGCAGGTCGTCGCCCGGGAACTCGTACTCGGAGAGGAGCTCACGGACCTCGAGCTCGACGAGCTCCATGATCTCCTCGTCGTCCACCATGTCGGCCTTGTTCAGGGCGACGACGATGTACGGGACGCCGACCTGGCGGGCCAGGAGCACGTGCTCCTTGGTCTGCGGCATCGGGCCGTCGGTGGCGGCGACCACCAGGATCGCGCCGTCCATCTGCGCGGCACCGGTGATCATGTTCTTGATGTAGTCCGCGTGACCCGGGCAGTCGACGTGGGCGTAGTGACGCGCCTCGGTCTGGTACTCGACGTGCGCGATGGAGATGGTGATACCGCGCTGGCGCTCCTCGGGCGCCTTGTCGATGTTGTCGAACGGGGTGGCCTCGTTCAGGTCCGGGTACGCGTCGTGCAGCACCTTGGTAATGGCGGCCGTGAGGGTCGTCTTACCGTGGTCGATGTGACCGATGGTGCCGATGTTGACGTGCGGCTTAGTCCGCTCGAACTTCGCCTTCGCCACTGGGGTCCTCCTGTGGAGTGGTTCTGTACGCCTTACTTCATCGGCGCCAGGTGATCTTTGCTGTAAAGGCCCGGAACCCGGGACAAACGCCGCGGATTGCGGCTGTTTGTCCCGCGAGGCTCCGGAGTCAAGCCTACGGCGTGCAAACGGAGTGCGTTACTCGCCCTTGGCCTTCGCGATGATCTCCTCGGCGACGTTCCGCGGAACCTCGGCGTAGGAGTCGAACTGCATCGAGTAGCTGGCGCGACCCGATGTCTTGCTGCGGAGGTCGCCGACGTAGCCGAACATCTCCGACAGGGGGACGAGGCCCTTCACGATGCGGGCCCCCATCCGCTCCTCCATGGCCTGGATCTGGCCACGGCGGGAGTTGATGTCGCCGATGACGTCACCCATGTAGTCCTCGGGCGTCGTGACCTCGACGGCCATCATCGGCTCGAGCAGCACGGGCGAAGCCTTGCGCGCGGCCTCCTTGAACGCCTGCGAACCGGCGATCTTGAACGCGAGCTCGGAGGAGTCGACCTCGTGGTAGCCACCGTCGATCAGGATGACGCGGACGCCGGTCATCTCGTAGCCCGCGAGGATGCCGAACTGCATGGCCTCCTGGCAGCCGGCGTCCACCGAAGGGATGTATTCCTTCGGGATGCGACCACCGGTCACCTTGTTGACGAACTCGTACGACGTGTCGCCGCCCTCGAGGGGCTCGATGCCGATCTGCACCTTGGCGAACTGGCCGGTACCACCGGTCTGCTTCTTGTGCGTGTAGTCGACGCGCTCGACGGCCTTGCGGATCGTCTCGCGGTACGCGACCTGCGGCTTGCCGACGTTGGCCTCGACCTTGAACTCACGGCGCATACGGTCGACCAGCACCTCGAGGTGCAGTTCGCCCATGCCGCCGATGATGGTCTGGCCGGTCTCCTCGTCGGAGTGGACCTGGAAGGAGGGGTCCTCCTCGGCGAGGCGCTGGATCGCGACGCCCAGCTTCTCCTGGTCGCCCTTCGACTTGGGCTCGATGGCGACCTGGATGACCGGCGCCGGGAAGTCCATGGACTCCAGGATCACCGGCTTCTTGTCGTCGCACAGCGTCTCACCGGTCGTGGTCTGCTTCAGACCCATGACGGCGATGATGTCGCCGGCGCCCACCGAGTCGATCTCCTCACGCTTGTTCGCGTGCATGCGGTAGATCTTGCCGATGCGCTCCTTCTTGCCCTTGACGGAGTTCAGCACGGCGGTGCCGGACTCCAGGCGGCCCGAGTAGACCCGGACGAAGGTGAGCTTGCCGAGGTGCGGGTCGCTCATGATCTTGAACGCCAGCGCCGACAGCGGCTCGTCGTCGGACGGCCTGCGCTTGACGATCTCCTCCGCGTTGTTGACGGCGTGGCCCTCGATGGCCTCGACGTCGAGCGGGGAGGGGAGGTAGCGCACGACCGCGTCGAGCAGGGGCTGGACGCCCTTGTTCTTGAACGCGGTGCCGCAGAACACCGGGGTGACCGTGGTGTCCGTGGACTTGCCGGACGCGATGGTGATACGACGGATCGCGGCGTACAGCTGCTCCTCGGAGGGCTCCTCGCCCTCCAGGTACAGCTCCATGATCTCTTCGTCGTTCTCGGCCACGGCCTCGAGGAGCTTGCCGCGCCATTCCTCGGCAGCCTCGGTGTGCGTGGCCGGGATGTCGACGACGTCGTACATCTCGCCCTTGGTCGCCTCGGCGGACCACACGAGCGCCTTCATGCGGACCAGGTCCACGACGCCCTTGAAGTCGGCCTCGGCACCGATCGGGAGCTGCATGACGATCGGCTGCGCGCCGAGGCGGTCGCTGATCATGTCGACACAGCGGTGGAACTCGGCGCCGGTGCGGTCGAGCTTGTTGACGAAGCAGATACGCGGAACGCCGTAGCGGTCCGCCTGACGCCACACCGTCTCGGACTGGGGCTCCACGCCAGCGACGCCGTCGAACACCGTCACGGCACCGTCGAGCACACGCAGGGAGCGCTCCACCTCGACGGTGAAGTCGACGTGGCCCGGCGTGTCGATGATGTTGATGGTGTGGTCGACGTCTTCCAGCGGCCAGTGACAGGTGGTGGCAGCAGAGGTGATCGTGATGCCACGCTCCTGCTCCTGCTCCATCCAGTCCATGGTGGCGGCGCCGTCGTGGACCTCACCGATCTTGTAGGAAACGCCGGTGTAGAACAGGATCCGCTCGGTGGTGGTCGTCTTGCCCGCGTCGATGTGGGCCATGATGCCGATGTTGCGCACCCTGGCCAGGTCAAGCGAAGTGGTAGCCATGAGGCTTCAGTCTTCTCTCGGTCTCGATGTGGACTGCGACTACCAGCGGTAGTGCGCGAAGGCCTTGTTGGACTCGGCCATCTTGTGCGTGTCCTCGCGCTTCTTCACCGCGGCACCGAGGCCGTTGGAGGCGTCGAGGAGCTCGTTGAGGAGGCGCTCGGTCATGGTCTTCTCGCGACGGGCGCGGGAGTAACCGACGAGCCAGCGCAGCGCCAGGGTGTTGGCACGACCGGGCTTGACCTCGATCGGCACCTGGTACGTCGCACCACCGACACGGCGGGACTTGACCTCGAGGGTCGGCTTGATGTTCTCGAGAGCGCGCTTCAGCGTGATGACCGGGTCGTTGCCGGTCTTGTCGCGCAGGCCCTCCATGGCGCCGTAGACGATGCGCTCGGCGGTGGAGCGCTTGCCGTTCAGCAGCACCTTGTTGATCAGGGAGGTCACCAGAGGAGAACCGTAGACCGGGTCGATGATGACCGGGCGCTTCGGGGCGGGGCCCTTACGAGGCATTCTTACTTCTCCTTCTTGGCGCCGTAGCGGCTGCGGGCCTGCTTGCGGTTCTTGACACCCTGGGTGTCGAGCGAGCCACGGATGATCTTGTAGCGAACACCCGGCAGGTCCTTCACACGGCCGCCGCGCACGAGCACGATGGAGTGCTCCTGCAGGTTGTGTCCCTCACCCGGAATGTAAGCGGTGACCTCGATCCCGCTGGTCAGACGCACACGCGCGACCTTACGCAGGGCCGAGTTCGGCTTCTTCGGGGTGGTCGTGAACACACGCGTGCAGACGCCGCGACGCTGGGGCGAACCCTCGAGTGCGGGCGTCTTGTTCTTCTCGACCTTGTCCTGCCGGCCCTTGCGGACCAACTGCTGGATCGTAGGCACTACTTCTCCGGTTTCTGTGTGCCGATAGGTACAGCTAACCTGGAACGCCTCCGACCCACGCGGTCGGGTGTGTCGGATCCCGCAGCATCCCGCCGTGAGGCGGGAAGGGCGCGGATCGCGGTGGCCGGTCACAGCCCCGGCGCGGTGTGATGGGCACGCACGAGGGCCAGGGCACACCCCAGGCACAAGGTCTGAGCGTACCTACCTCATTCGCTGTGGTCAAAACAAATGCAGTCGGGCCGGATCGGGCGGGGGCCCTTGTCAAGGCCGTCGGCCATTGTCGATCTTCACATCTTTCTTCACAGCCTTGATCCGGTCACTTCACAGCCGTGATCCGCTCGTCCGGCCGGGAAGATCCGCCCGCCGTCCCTCACCCCGACACGGCCGCCGACACCATCGCCACCGCCAGCAGCAGGGCCCAGAAGCCGGTGGAGAGCCAGCCGAGGATCACGCCGGTCAGGGCGAGGCCGTCGCCGGGCTCGCCGGTACGCCGGATCTCGGTGCGGGCGGTGTGGCCCAGGACGAGCGCCGGGATGCCGGTGAAGCCCATCGTCGGCACGCACAGCAGACCGCACACGAAGGCGCCCACGGCCTTCCCGTTGGTGCGCACCGGGGGCACCGGCAGGAACGTGCCCGGCAGGGGCACCGGGGCCGTCGTCAGCGGCATGGGACCGTGCGGCAGGTCGGCGACGAGCAGGGCCAGCTCCCCGACCGTGCGGGCCCCGTAGGCACGTGCCACCCGTTTCTCGAACTCCGGCTGTTCCAGACGGCCTTCGCCGAACCCGGCTCTGAGCACGTCCACGGTCCGCTCCCGGTCGGCGTGCGAGGCGAGCATCGACGGCGCCGCCGACGACGGCACGGCCTGTCCTGCCCACGGCTGCGGCACGCCCTGGCCGGCCCACGGCTGCGGCACGCCCGACCCCTGCTGCCAGGGCCGCGACGACTGATCGGACACGGAGCACCTCCCCCACAACCCCCGAGTCCCTCCATGATGCGCCAAGCGGTCAATTCAGGCACAGCCCCCACGACGGTGAAACACGACATTGGGACAAGACCGTGAAGAATCCCGGGGGCCCAAAAGGCCCCGGGGACCCCGCACATCCCGCGGACCCCGCGGGCCGGGAAGACACCGGGAGCACCCGTGACCCCGGCAACGCCGAAGGGCGGTCACCCGTGAAGGTGACCGCCCCTCAGTTCACGCTGCTCGCCCGAGCTTACTGGTTGTACGGACCGTAGTCGTAGTCCTCCAGCGGGACGGCCTGGCCGGAGCCGGTGCCGAACGGCGAGTAGTCGATGTCGTCGTAGCCGACGGCCGAGTACATCGCGGCCTTGGCCTCCTCGGTCGGCTCCACCCGGATGTTGCGGTAGCGGGACAGACCCGTACCGGCCGGGATGAGCTTACCGATGATGACGTTCTCCTTGAGGCCGATCAGGCTGTCGGACTTGGCGTTGATCGCCGCGTCCGTCAGGACCCTGGTCGTCTCCTGGAAGGACGCCGCCGACAGCCAGGACTCCGTGGCCAGCGAGGCCTTGGTGATACCCATGAGCTGCGGACGACCGGAGGCCGGGTGACCGCCCTCCTGGACCACACGACGGTTCTCCTGCTCGAACTTCGAGCGCTCGACCAGCTCGCCGGGCAGCAGCTCGGCGTCACCGGACTCGATGATCGTCACACGGCGCAGCATCTGCCGGATGATGATCTCGATGTGCTTGTCGTGGATCGACACACCCTGCGAGTTGTAGACCTTCTGGACCTCGCCGACCAGGTGGACCTGGACGGCGCGCTGGCCCAGGATGCGCAGCACGTCGTGCGGGTTGGTGGCACCCACGGTGAGCTTCTGGCCCACCTCGACGTGCTCGCCCTCGCTGACCAGCAGACGGGCGCGCTTCGAGATCGGGTACGCCATCTCGTCGCTGCCGTCGTCCGGGGTGATGACGACCTTCTTGGTCTTCTCCGTCTCCTCGATCCGCACGCGGCCCAGGGCCTCGGAGATCGGGGCGACACCCTTCGGGGTACGGGCCTCGAAGAGCTCGACGACACGCGGCAGACCCTGGGTGATGTCGTCACCGGCCACACCACCGGTGTGGAAGGTACGCATCGTCAGCTGGGTGCCGGGCTCACCGATGGACTGGGCGGCGATGATGCCGACCGCCTCACCGATGTCGACCAGCTTGCCGGTGGCCAGCGAACGGCCGTAGCACATGGCGCAGGTACCGACGGCGGACTCGCAGGTCAGGACCGAGCGGGTCTTGACCTCCGCGACACCGTGGCGGACCAGCTCGTCGATGAGCACGTCACCGAGGTCGGTGCCGGCCGGGGCGAGCACCCTGCCGTCGACCACGATCTCCTCGGCGAGGCAGCGCGCGTACACGGACGTCTCGACGTTCTCCGCCTTGCGCAGCACGCCGTCCGCACCGCGCTCCGCGATGTGCAGCTTGAGGCCGCGCTCGGTGCCGCAGTCCTCCTCGCGGATGATGACGTCCTGCGAGACGTCGACCAGACGACGGGTGAGGTAACCCGAGTCGGCCGTACGCAGGGCGGTGTCCGCCAGACCCTTTCGGGCACCGTGCGTGGAGATGAAGTACTCCAGCACGGACAGGCCCTCACGGAACGACGCCTTGATCGGACGCGGGATCGTCTCGTTCTTGGCGTTCGACACCAGACCGCGCATACCGGCGATCTGACGCATCTGCATCATGTTTCCGCGCGCGCCGGAGTTGACCATCATGGAGACCGGGTTGGTCTTCGGGAAGTTCGCGTTCATCGCCTCGGCGACCTCGTTGGTCGCCTTGGTCCAGATCGCGATGAGCTCCTGGGTGCGCTCTTCCTTGGTGATCAGACCGCGCTCGTACTGCTTCTGGACCCTCTCGTCCTGTGCCTCGTAGCCCTTGACGATCGCCTTCTTCGCCTCGGGGACGACGACGTCGGAGATGGCCACGGTGACGCCGGAACGGGTCGCCCAGAAGAAGCCGGCCGCCTTCAGGTTGTCGAGCGTCGCCGCCACGATGACCTTCGGGTAGCGCTCGGCGAGGTCGTTGACGATCTCGGAGAGCTGCTTCTTGCCGACCTCGTAGTCGACGAACGGGTAGTCCTCGGGCAGCAGCTCGTTGAAGAGCGCGCGGCCCAGGGTGGTGTTCAGCCGGAAGGGGTCACCCTGCTGCCACTCGCCCGCGGCGGAGCCGCCGTCGGACGCGGCGCCCTCCTCACGGACCGGCGGGGTCCAGCCGCGCGGCGGCATGGTGCCCACCGGGAAGCGCATGTCCACGCGCGACTGCAGCGAGAGCTCACCGGAGTCGAACGCCATGATCGCCTCGGCGACGGACGCGAACGAACGGCCCTCGCCCTTGACGTTGCGCAGCTCGCCGTCGGTGGTGAGGAAGAACAGACCGAGGACCATGTCCTGGGTCGGCATCGTCACCGGACGGCCGTCGGCGGGCTTGAGGATGTTGTTCGAGGACAGCATCAGGATGCGGGCCTCGGCCTGCGCCTCCGCGGACAGCGGCAGGTGCACGGCCATCTGGTCGCCGTCGAAGTCCGCGTTGAACGCGGTGCACACGAGCGGGTGGATCTGGATGGCCTTGCCCTCGACCAGCTGCGGCTCGAAGGCCTGGATGCCGAGGCGGTGCAGGGTGGGGGCACGGTTGAGCAGCACCGGGTGCTCGGCGATGACCTCTTCGAGGACGTCGTACACGACGGTGCGGCCGCGCTCCACCATGCGCTTGGCGCTCTTGATGTTCTGCGCGTGGTTCAGGTCGACCAGGCGCTTCATCACGAACGGCTTGAACAGCTCCAGCGCCATCGCCTTCGGCAGACCGCACTGGTGCAGCTTGAGCTGCGGACCGACGACGATCACGGAACGCGCCGAGTAGTCGACACGCTTGCCGAGCAGGTTCTGGCGGAAGCGGCCCTGCTTGCCCTTGAGCATGTCGGACAGCGACTTCAGCGGACGGTTGCCGGGGCCCGTGACCGGGCGGCCGCGGCGGCCGTTGTCGAAGAGCGCGTCGACGGCCTCCTGGAGCATGCGCTTCTCGTTGTTCACGATGATCTCGGGCGCGCCGAGGTCGAGAAGCCGCTTCAGGCGGTTGTTGCGGTTGATGACACGGCGGTACAGGTCGTTCAGGTCGGAGGTCGCGAAGCGGCCGCCGTCCAGCTGCACCATCGGACGCAGGTCCGGCGGGATGACCGGCACGCAGTCCAGGACCATGCCCTTGGGGCTGTTGGAGGTCTGCAGGAACGCGGAGACGACCTTCAGCCGCTTCAGGGCGCGGGTCTTCTTCTGGCCCTTGCCGGTGCGGATGATCTCGCGGAGCCTCTCGGCCTCCTCGTCGAGGTCGAAGGACTCCAGGCGCTTCTGCAGCGCCGCGGCACCCATCGAGCCGTCGAAGTACGTGCCGAAGCGGTCGCGCAGCTCGCGGTAGAGCAGCTCGTCGCCCTCGAGGTCCTGGACCTTGAGGTTCTTGAACCGGGTCCACACCTCGTCGAGACGGTCGATCTCGCGCTGCGCGCGGTCGCGCAGCTGCTTCATCTCGCGCTCGGCGCCCTCGCGCACCTTGCGGCGCACATCGGCCTTGGCGCCCTCGGCCTCCAGCTCGGCCAGGTCGGTCTCGAGCTTCTTGGCCCGGCCTTCCAGGTCGGCGTCGCGGCGGTTCTCGATCTGCTGGCGCTCCACGGAGACGTGCGCCTCCAGGGAGGGCAGGTCGCGGGTGCGGCGCTCCTCGTCGACGTACGTGATCATGTACGCCGCGAAGTAGATGACCTTCTCCAGGTCCTTCGGGGCCAGGTCGAGCAGGTAGCCCAGACGCGACGGGACGCCCTTGAAGTACCAGATGTGCGTGACGGGCGCGGCCAGCTCGATGTGGCCCATCCGCTCACGGCGCACCTTGGCGCGGGTGACCTCGACGCCACAGCGCTCACAGATGATGCCCTTGAAGCGGACACGCTTGTACTTGCCGCAGTAGCACTCCCAGTCCCGGGTCGGACCGAAGATCTTCTCGCAGAAGAGTCCGTCCTTCTCGGGCTTGAGCGTGCGGTAGTTGATGGTCTCCGGCTTCTTGACCTCTCCGTGGCTCCACTGGCGGATGTCGTCAGCGGTGGCGAGGCCGATTCGGAGCTCGTCGAAGAAGTTGACGTCGAGCACTATGCGTCAATCCCTCTCAGGGTTGTGAGTCTTGGGGTCTGATACGGGGGTCCTGGGGCCGGGAGCCTTCACGGGGAAGGCTCCCGGACTCCCGTCAGACCTCTTCGACGCTGCTCGGCTCGCGCCGGGACAGGTCGATGCCGAGCTCCTCCGCCGCGCGGAAGACGTCCTCGTCGGTGTCACGCATCTCGATGGACATACCGTCGCTGGACAGCACCTCCACGTTCAGGCAGAGCGACTGCATCTCCTTGATGAGCACCTTGAAGGACTCGGGGATGCCGGGCTCGGGGATGTTCTCCCCCTTGACGATGGCCTCGTAGACCTTCACGCGGCCGGTCACGTCGTCGGACTTGATGGTCAGCAGTTCCTGGAGGGCGTACGCGGCGCCGTAGGCCTCGAGGGCCCACACCTCCATCTCGCCGAAGCGCTGACCGCCGAACTGCGCCTTACCACCCAGCGGCTGCTGGGTGATCATCGAGTAGGGGCCGGTGGAGCGGGCGTGGAGCTTGTCGTCCACCAGGTGGTGCAGCTTCAGGATGTACATGTAGCCGACCGAGATCGGCTGCGGGAACGGCTCACCGCTGCGGCCGTCGAACAGCCGCGCCTTGCCGGACGGGAGCACCATGCGCTCGCCGTCCCGGTTCGGGATGGTGTGCTGCAGCAGACCCGCGAGCTCGTCCTCGCGCGCGCCGTCGAAGACGGGGGTCGCGACGTTGGTGCCCGGGGCGACCTGGTCGGCGCCGATCGCCTGGAGGCGCTGCGCCCAGTCCTCGGCGAGACCGGAGACGTCCCAGCCGCGGCTGGCGAGCCAGCCGAGGTGGATCTCCAGGACCTGTCCCGGGTTCATCCGGGACGGCACGCCCAGCGGGTTGAGGATGATGTCGACCGGGGTGCCGTCCTCCAGGAACGGCATGTCCTCGATCGGCAGGATCTTGGAGATGACACCCTTGTTGCCGTGCCGGCCGGCGAGCTTGTCACCGTCGGTGATCTTGCGCTTCTGCGCGACGTAGACGCGGACCAGCTGGTTCACGCCCGGCGGCAGCTCGTCGCCCTCCTCGCGGTCGAAGACGCGTACGCCGATGATCTTGCCGATCTCGCCGTGCGGCACCTTCAGCGAGGTGTCACGGACCTCACGGGCCTTCTCACCGAAGATCGCGCGCAGCAGGCGCTCCTCGGGCGTCAGCTCGGTCTCGCCCTTGGGGGTGACCTTGCCGACGAGGATGTCACCGGCGACGACCTCGGCACCGATACGGATGATGCCGCGCTCGTCGAGGTCGGCGAGGACCTCCTCGGAGACGTTCGGGATGTCCCGGGTGATCTCCTCGGGGCCGAGCTTGGTGTCACGGGCGTCGACCTCGTGCTCCTCGATGTGGATCGAGGAGAGGACGTCGTCCTGCACGAGGCGCTGCGACAGGATGATCGCGTCCTCGTAGTTGTGACCCTCCCACGGCATGAACGCCACGAGCAGGTTCTTGCCGAGGGCCATCTCGCCGTTCTCGGTGGCCGGACCGTCGGCCAGGACCTGGCCCACGATGATCCGGTCGCCCTCGTTGACGACGACCTTCTGGTTGACCGAGGTGCCCTGGTTGGAGCGCGAGAACTTGGCGAGGCGGTACGTGATGTACGTGCCGTCGTCGTTGGCGGTGGTGATGTAGTCCGCGGAGACCTCCTGGACCACACCGTCCTTCTCGGCCTTGACCACGTCACCGGCGTCGACGGCGGAGCGGTACTCCATGCCGGTGCCGACGAGCGGGGCCTCGGAGCGGATCAGCGGCACGGCCTGGCGCATCATGTTCGCGCCCATGAGGGCACGGTTGGCGTCGTCGTGCTCGAGGAAGGGGATCATGGCGGTCGCGACCGACACCATCTGGCGCGGCGAGACGTCCATGTAGTCGACGTCGTCACCCGCGACGTAGTCGACCTCGCCGCCGCGGCGGCGGACCAGGACGCGGGCCTCGGCGAAGTGCATGTCCTCGGTCAGGCCGGCGTTGGCCTGGGCGATGACGAAGCGATCCTCCTCGTCGGCGGTCAGGTAGTCGACCTCGTCGGTGACCTGGCCGTCGACGACCTTGCGGTACGGCGTCTCGACGAAGCCGAACGCGTTGACGCGGCCGTAGGAGGCGAGCGAGCCGATCAGACCGATGTTCGGGCCTTCGGGCGTCTCGATCGGGCACATGCGTCCGTAGTGGGACGGGTGCACGTCACGGACCTCGAAGCCGGCCCGCTCACGGGACAGACCACCCGGGCCGAGCGCGGACAGACGCCGCTTGTGCGTCAGACCCGACAGCGGGTTGTTCTGGTCCATGAACTGCGACAGCTGGCTGGTGCCGAAGAACTCCTTGATGGAGGCGACGACCGGCCGGATGTTGATCAGGGTCTGCGGCGTGATCGCCTCGACGTCCTGCGTGGTCATGCGCTCGCGCACGACGCGCTCCATCCGCGCCAGACCCGTGCGGACCTGGTTCTGGATGAGCTCGCCGACGCTGCGCAGACGGCGGTTGCCGAAGTGGTCGATGTCGTCGGTCTCGACGACGACCGTGTCGCCGTTGTCGCCGGTCGTCTCGGTCTCGCCCGCGTGCAGCTTCACCAGGTACTTGATCGAGGCGATGATGTCGTCGACCGTCAGGACGCCGGCGTCGAGCCCGGTGACCGTGCCCAGCTTCTTGTTGACCTTGTAGCGGCCGACCTTCGCGAGGTCGTAGCGCTTGGGGTTGAAGTACAGGTTGTCGAGCAGCGTCTGCGCGGCCTCACGCGTGGGGGGCTCGCCCGGGCGCAGCTTGCGGTAGATGTCGAGCAGCGCGTCGTCCTGGCCCTGGGTGTGGTCCTTCTCCAGGGTGGCGCGCATGGACTCGTACTCGCCGAACTCCTCGAGGATCTGCTCGTTCGTCCAGCCGAGCGCCTTCAGGAGGACGGTGACCGACTGCTTGCGCTTGCGGTCGATGCGGACGCCGACCATGTCGCGCTTGTCGATCTCCATCTCCAGCCAGGCACCCCGGGACGGGATGATCTTGGTGGAGAAGATGTCCTTGTCGGACGTCTTGTCGATCGTGGAGTCGAAGTAGACGCCGGGGGAACGGACCAGCTGCGACACCACGACACGCTCGGTGCCGTTGATGACGAAGGTGCCCTTGTTCGTCATGAGCGGGAAGTCGCCCATGAAGACGGTCTGGGACTTGATCTCGCCGGTCTCGTTGTTGGTGAACTCGGCCGTCACGAACAGGGGCGCGGCGTAGGTGAAGTCGCGCTCCTTGCACTCGTCGATGCTGTTCTTCGGCGGCTCGAAACGGTGGTCGCGGAACGTCAGCGACATCGACCCGGAGAAGTCCTCGATCGGGGAGATCTCCTCGAAGATCTCCTCGAGGCCGGACTTGGTGGGGACGTCCTGACCGTTGTCCAGGGCCTCCTCGACGCGAGCCTTCCAGACCGCGTTGCCGAGCAGCCAGTCGAAGCTCTCGGTTTGCAGCGCGAGAAGGTTCGGAACCTCGAGGGGCTCCTTGATCTTTGCAAAGGAGATGCGCAGCGGGGCGGTGCTTGCGCCGTTGTTCGTATTCGCGGTCGAGGCAGTGCGCGAGGCGGCCAAGAGGGGGTCCTTCCGAGGGCTCGGACTCACTACGCGCGTACCGGCCCCTCTCCCGTGCACCACAGAGACCTCTTCCGAATCAGCCGAAAGGCCAGGTCGGATACGGTCCGGACGTCGATGCTCGAGGGAGGGCATGCCCCTGGTGACGGGCAGGGGACAGCTAACAGGCAGCGCAAAGGGTCAGTGTAGCCACTTGGCACACTGATGTCCAGTGCGGGTTTCGCGAGACCCTCGTCGTCCTCAACGCCCTCGGCATGCCGCTCTCAATGCACGGTGATACTGCCCTCTTCGTCGTCGATCCATGCCTCGGATTCGGATCCTTGTGACGACGCGTCCTGAGAATTGCGCGCCGCGTGCGGTTCGTCAAGGCCCTCCTTGCCCGAACCGGCTGCCGCGCTCGTCACGTGCCCCGCCGCCACCAGCGGGGCCGGGGGCCCGGCGAAGATCACCCTACCCCTCGAAACCGCCCGTCCTGGGCTGCCGCCACCGGCCCCCGGACATGCCGAGGAGCGACCACCCGGATGGATGATCGCTCCTCGGTGCGTCCGCGTTACAGGCTTCCCGGGACAGGCTCCCGGGCCCCTTCGGGAAAACCCCTCACGAGCCGGTCCCGGCATGCGGAGGGGCCCGCTGGGGCTCCGTGGGTCCCAGCGGACCCCGGAAGCCCCAGCGGGCCCCGTTCGGGCCTCGGTGAAGCCCGTGGGGTCCTGCCGGACCCCGGGAGGTGTTACTTGACCTCGACGGAGGCGCCGGCGCCCTTGAGGGACTCGGCGGCCTTCTCGGCCTGCTCCTTGTTGACCTTCTCGAGGACGGGCTTCGGGGCGCCGTCCACCAGGTCCTTGGCCTCCTTCAGGCCGAGGGAGGTCAGCTCGCGCACGACCTTGATGACCTGGATCTTCTTGTCGCCGGCGCCGGTGAGGACGACGTCGAACTCGTCCTTCTCCTCCTCGGCCTCGGCGGCGACGGCCGGGCCGACGGGCGCGGCGGCGATCGCGGCGGCGGCGGTGACGTCGAACTTCTCCTCGAAGGCCTTCACGAACTCGGAGAGCTCGATGAGGGTCATCTCCTCGAACTGGGCGAGCAGGTCGTCCTGGCTGAGCTTCGCCATGATGGCGGTCCTTCCACTAATTCGGCAGGTGCCGGGTGTACGGGGTGTGGCGGGCGTACGTCGGGCCCGCACCGACCCTCGCCTCAGGCGGCGAGGATCAGAAAGCGAGCCGAGTTACTCGGCACCGCCCTGCTCGTCCTGCTTGGCACGGAGCGCGTCCACGGTGCGGACGAGCTTCGAGGGGAGCGCCTTGAAGAGCTGCGCAGTCTGGGTCTGCTTGCCCTTGAACGCGCCCGCCAGCTTGGCGAGCAGAACCTCACGGGACTCGAGGTCCGCAAGCTTCTTGATCTCGTCGGCGGACAGCGCCTTGCCGTCAAGGACACCGCCCTTGATGACGAGATTCGGGTTGTCCTTGGCGAAGTCACGGAGACCCTTCGCCGACTCCACCGGGTCACCGGTGATGAAGGCGACAGCCGTCGGACCGTTGAACAGGTCGTCCAGCGTGGTGATCCCGGCCTCGTTGGCCGCAATCTTGGTCAGCGTGTTCTTCACCACGGCGTACTGGGCGTTCTCACCGAGCGACCGGCGCAGCGTCTTGAGCTGCGCCACGGTGAGACCGCGGTACTCGGTCAGCATGGCGGCGTTGGAGTTGCGGAACTGGTCCGTCAACTCGGCCACCGCGGCAGCCTTGTCGGGCCTCGCCATAGAGCCTCGGCCTCCTTCCGGGTGATTCTGACCGCGCGGGCCCGAAGGAGGTCTGGGGAAAACGAAACGCCCCGGCGCAGGCGCACGGGGCGTGGCTCGACCGGCTGGTCGCACACCTCTACGGTGGCGATCTCCGGGAGCACATCCACAGTCACCTGCGCGGGTCGTCCGCAGTCAGCGGATCCTTCGGCCACCGCGTCCTCGTGGGAGCACGCGGCAACGACCAGCGGTCTTTGGCTTCTTCAGGAGGGTACGCGAACGAATCGCTGTCAAGCAAATCCGTTCGCGTGCTCTCCGGAGGCGGGGGCGCTCCCGCGCCGGGGGCGTTCCGTTTCGGGCGGCGTTCCGTTTCCAGGGTGTCCCGTTTCCGCGGACGTCCCGTTTCCGGGGTGTCCCGTTTCCGGGGTGTCCCGTTTCCGGGGCCGGGTGGAGCCGCCCCTCTCACAGCCCTGTGCCGGTCCCGGTGCCCGTGCCGCCCTGCTTGCCGATCAGCGCCTTGAAGTCCTCGGTGTCCCCCGCCGGCGGTTTCCGGACGTCGACCTTGACGCCGTAGTCGCTGTAGTACGCGGTCTGGGTCATCCGTCCGTTCGCCGTGTCGGCCTGCTCGGTCTTCTTGACCAGCAGATCGTCCGCGTTCACCCAGATGTCGACCCGCTCGGTCTCCACACCGGCCTGGGTGAGCTGCTTCTTGAGACTCTCCATCTGGGCGGCGGTGAGGTCGGAGGTCCTGCCCGCGAGGTCCGCGAGGTTCACGGTGCCCGAGTAGTGCGTGGTGGCGACGCCGCGCACCTTCTCCTGACCGGTCTTCCTGACGTCGCCGGAGGCCAGCAGCAGCTTCACCGACTGGTTCGGGGTGGTGTTCTGGATCTGGTCCTTCAGATACGCCCCGGAGCCTCCGGCCAGGTCCGCCAGGTCCTGGTAGGCGTACCGGATCCAGTGCTTGCCGCCGGCCTGCCGGGCGAAGGCGTCGCCCATGTGCGCGTAGTACGCGTCCGGCAGGTACCGGGCCTCCATGGTCGTGTTGCCGAGGCTGCGCATCGTCTCGGCGGTGGTCCCGCCGGTGTAGGTGAGGGTCAGCGAGCCGGTGAGGCCGTCGCCCCAGGCGAGGGAGCCGTGACCCGTCATGGACATCAGGGTGCCCATGACGACGGACGACTCGACCCGGGCGGAGTCGGCCTTGTCCGTGGACCGCTCGGCGGAGCGGAGGGCGCTGATCGGGCTGACGTGCGTGGTGCCCTTGTGAGCGGCCTTGCCGTTCTCCGCGGAGCCCGTGGCGGCTCCGGAGGAGCAGGCGGCCACGCCCGTCAGGGCGGTCACCACCGCCAGCGAGAGACCCGCGCGCCGTGCTGCCGTGCCGTTCATGCTTCTTCCCGCCCCTGTCATCCCTGCCACCTCTGGGAGATTGCCGTGCCGTGCATCCTGGCACCCGGCACTGACAACGCGAACACAGGAAAAGACGGGCCCCGCACCTCGGAAGGTTGCGGGGCCCGTCCCTTTTTGTCGCGTCCCTGACGCGGCTACCGGTCGGAGCGCGGGGCTCAGACGGCGGCCGGGTCCTCCTCGACGAGGAGGTTGCGGGTGCGGTTCGAGTCCACCGGGATACCGGGGCCCATGGTGGTGCTGATGGCGGCCTTCTTGATGTACCGGCCCTTGGCGGCGGACGGCTTGAGACGCGTGATCTCTTCCAGCGCCGCGGCGTAGTTCTCCACCAGCTGGGCGTCCTCGAAGGACGTCTTGCCGATGATGAAGTGCAGGTTCGAGTGCTTGTCGACGCGGAACTCGATCTTGCCGCCCTTGATCTCGGTGACGGCCTTGGCGACGTCGGGGGTGACGGTGCCGGTCTTCGGGTTCGGCATCAGACCACGCGGGCCGAGGACGCGGCCGAGGCGGCCGACCTTGCCCATGAGGTCCGGGGTGGCGACGACGGCGTCGAAGTCCAGACGGCCCTTCGACACCTCGTCGATCAGCTCGTCGGCACCGACGATGTCGGCGCCCGCGGCACGCGCGGCCTCGGCACGGTCACCGGTCGCGAAGACCAGGACCCGGGCGGTCTTACCGGTGCCGTGCGGAAGGTTCACGGTGCCACGGACCATCTGGTCGGCCTTGCGCGGGTCGACACCCAGGCGGAAGGCGACCTCGACGGTGCCGTCGAACTTGGTCGTGGAGGTCTCCTTGGCGAGACGGACGGCCTCGAGCGGGGCGTACTGCTTCTCCCGGTCGATCTTGGCGTCCGCAGCGCGGAGAGCCTTGCTGCGCTTGCTCACAACTTGCTCCTGTGTGTTCTGTGAGGAGTCGTGGTGTACGGGCCGAGCAGGCCCTGCCACGTGCGGCGGTGCGCTTCGGTCACCACCGCGTCACTGCTACGGGGTGAGGTCAGCCCTCGACCGTGATGCCCATGGAGCGGGCGGTGCCGGCGATGATCTTCGACGCGGCGTCCAGGTCGTTGGCGTTGAGGTCGGGCATCTTGGTCTGGGCGATCTCGCGGACCTGCGCCTCGGTGATCTTGGCGACCTTGGTCTTGTGCGGCTCGCCGGAGCCCTTCTCGACACCCGCGGCCTTGAGGATCATCTTGGCGGCCGGCGGCGTCTTGGTCACGAAGGTGAAGGAACGGTCCTCGTAGACCGTGATCTCCACCGGGATGACCCAACCGCGCTGCGACTCGGTCGCGGCGTTGTAGGCCTTGCAGAACTCCATGATGTTGACGCCGTGCTGGCCCAGCGCGGGGCCGACCGGCGGAGCCGGGTTCGCCGCACCGGCGTTGATCTGGAGCTTGATGAGCCCCGTGACCTTCTTCTTCTTGGGAGGCATAGCTCTCCGGGTCCTTTCCATTCGGGTCCTGCCGGCTTCCGGGAACCACCCGGACGCAGGCATACCGCACAACGATAACGGGTACGGATGCGCGGCCAAAAACCGCGCAGGTCAGGCGAACGCGTGAGCGACACCTGACCTGCGCGGAAGCAAGGGGTCCAGAAGGACGGCTGCGGCAGGCCCGGCGACGGGCCCGCGAAGCTAGTTCTTCTGGATCTGGTCGAAGCTCAGCTCGACCGGGGTCTCGCGGCCGAAGATCTCCACCAGGCCCTTGACCTTCTTGGAGTCGGCGTTGATCTCGTTGATGGTCGCCTGGAGGGTGGCGAAGGGGCCGTCGGTGACGGTGACCGAGTCGCCGACCTCGAAGTCCAGCACCTGGACCTCGACCTTGCGCTGCGGCACCGGCTTGCCCTCGGCCTCGGCGGCCTCACGGGCGGCCTTCTCCTCGGCCTCCGGGGCGAGCATCTTGACGATCTCGTCCAGCGTCAGCGGGTAGGGGTCGTAGGCGTTGCCCACGAAGCCGGTGACGCCGGGCGTGTTGCGCACGACGCCCCAGGACTCGTTCGTCAGGTCCATGCGCACCAGGACATAACCGGGGAGCTTGTTCTGGCGGATGGTCTTGCGGTCGCCGTTCTTGATCTGGACGACCTCTTCCTGCGGCACCTCGGCCTGGAAGATGTAGTCCTCGACGTTCAGCGAGACGGCGCGCTGCTCCAGGTTGGTCTTCACCCGGTTCTCGTAACCGGCGTACGTGTGGATCACGTACCACTCGCCGGGCAGGGCGCGCAGTTCGTCGCGCAGCGCCGCGACCGGGTCGACGGGCTCCGCCGGCTCCTCGGTCTCGGCAGCCTCGACCTCGTCGGCCTCGGTCTCGGTCTCGTCGATCTCGCTCTCGTCGGCGTCCGATTCGCCGATTTCCTCGGCGGCCTCGTCCGTCTCCTCGGCGGTGAGCGCCTCGTCCTCGTCGTCGCCCTCGACGTGCAGCGCGTCCTCCTCGGCCGGCTTGCCCGCCTCGGCGTCAGCAGCCTCGAACTCGTCCTGCTCGTCCGAGCCCTCGACGATGTCGAGCTCGTCATCGACCGTTTCGTCCGGCTCGATGGCGTGGTTCAGGTTCGGGTCAGACACGATGGCTGCTTCTTCCTGGATACAGAGATGGAACATGCGAAAAGGGGCGCCGGTACCACGGCGCCCTTCGCTCTGGACTCAGCCGAAGACGTACTTGGCCGCGTGGTTGAGCCCATAGTCAATCACGGTCACCAGGGCGATCATGATGGCGACGAAGAAGATCACCACTGTGGTGTACGACGTGAGCTGATGACGCGTGGGCCAGACGACCTTGCGAAGCTCCGCGATGATCTGCCGGTAGAAGGTGCCGAGGCGCTTCAGCGGGCCCTTCTTGCCGCGCTTGCCGCCCTTGCGGGCCTTCTTCCGCGTCGACTCGGAGAGCTCGTCCTGGGCATCAGGCGTATCGATGGAGCCCACGGCGTCCGTCATAACGTCCTCACCTGATTCCGGGTCGTGGCCGTGCCGCGCCCGGTCGGAGCCGCACGGCGGTGCATCGCTAGTACGTACCTTGTGCACACATCCTGGCGGTGTGTGTAGCAGGGCCGGAGGGACTTGAACCCCCAACCGCCGGTTTTGGAGACCGGTGCTCTACCAATTGAGCTACGACCCTTTGTGCTCCCCCAACGTACCGCATCCGACCGGGTGCTCGGTGTGCACCGGACGATCTCGGCCGTCGGAGGCCAACGAGGTGAGAGTGTACGTGCTCCGGCGCCGGTCGTCGAACAGAAAGTGCCGGTCCGGCCCTGGACAGCCGGACACCGCCCCGGCCGGGCCGCCGATCCGGACGGATGTTCAACCTTTGCCCGAACTGTTCGGTCCGTGAAACCTGTGTGCCGGTGACGTTTCGGGTCTGGAACGATGGACCCCATGAGCGCTGCAAACCCTCCGACCGAGCGCCGGGTGTCCGCGCGCATCGGCGCGATCTCCGAGTCCGCCACCCTCGCCGTGGACGCCAAGGCCAAGGCCCTCAAGGCCGCCGGGCGTCCGGTGATCGGCTTCGGTGCCGGCGAGCCCGACTTCCCGACCCCGGACTACATCGTCGAGGCCGCCGTCGAGGCGTGCAAGAACCCCAAGTACCACCGCTACACCCCGGCGGGCGGCCTGCCCGAGCTGAAGGCCGCGATCGCCGCGAAGACGCTGCGCGACTCCGGCTACGAGGTCGACCCGGCGCAGGTCCTGGTGACCAACGGCGGCAAGCAGGCCATCTACGAGGCGTTCGCCGCGATCCTCGACCCGGGTGACGAGGTCATCGTCCCGGCGCCGTACTGGACGACGTACCCGGAGTCGATCCGGCTGGCCGGCGGCGTGCCGGTCGAGGTGGTCGCCGACGAGACGACCGGCTACCGCGTGTCCGTGGAGCAGCTGGAGGCCGCACGCACCGAGAGGACCAAGGTCCTGCTGTTCGTGTCGCCGTCCAACCCGACCGGCGCGGTCTACGGCGCCGAGGAGGCCGAGGCGATCGGCCGCTGGGCCGTGGAGCACGGCCTGTGGGTGCTGACGGACGAGATCTACGAGCACCTGGTCTACGGCGACGCGACGTTCACCTCGCTGCCCGCCCTGCTGCCCGAGCTGCGCGACAGGTGCATCGTGGTCAACGGTGTGGCGAAGACGTACGCGATGACCGGCTGGCGGGTGGGCTGGCTCATCGGCCCGAAGGACGTCGTCAAGGCCGCCACGAACCTCCAGTCGCACGCCACGTCGAACGTGTCGAACGTCGCACAGGTCGCCGCCCTGGCCGCCGTCTCCGGTGACCTGGAGGCCGTCGCGACGATGCGCGAGGCGTTCGACCGGCGCCGCCGGACGATCGTGCGGATGCTCAACGAGATCGACGGCGTGATCTGCCCGGAGCCCGAGGGCGCGTTCTACGCGTACCCGTCCGTGAAGGCCCTGCTCGGCAAGGAGATCCGCGGCAGGCGCCCGCAGGACACGGTCGAGCTGGCCGCGCTGATCCTGGAGGAGGTCGAGGTGGCGGTCGTCCCGGGTGAGGCCTTCGGCACGCCGGGCTATCTGCGGCTGTCCTACGCCCTCGGTGACGAGGACCTCGTCGAGGGCGTGAGCCGCGTCCAGAAGCTGCTGGCGGAGGCGCGGGACTGACACGGGTCCGGCACACGTACACGTGCGGGCCGTCTCCCCAGGTCCTTCCGGGGAGACGGCCCGCGCGCGTGTGCGGCCACGGGCCCTTCGCGGACGGGTTCGACGAGCCGGGACAGACGGCCCGCGCGCGTGTGCGGCCACGGGCGCGTGTCCCTACGGGCACAGGCACAGACGCGGGCACCGGCGGGCACGTACGCGGGCCGGTGCGTACACGGGGGACACGTACGCGGGCGGGTATACGAGCGGGTGTGCGAGCAATCCCACGGACGGTGAAACGGCTACCGGGATGGCGGTCGCGTACGGCAGGATCCTCGGATGGAGCGTGTACGTGATGTCGCTGAACTGCCCAAAGCCCATCTGCATCTGCACTTCACCGGCTCGATGCGGCCGGACACCGTCCTGGAGCTCGCCGACAAGCACGGCGTACGGCTGCCCGACGCGCTGACCGACGCGCTGACGAGCGGGGAGCCGCCGAGACTGCGGGCGACGGACGAGCGGGGCTGGTTCCGCTTCCAGCGGCTGTACGACGCGGCGCGCTCGTGCCTGCGGACGCCGGAGGACATACAGCGGCTGGTCCGTGAGGCGGCGCAGGAGGACGTGCGGGACGGCTCGGGGTGGCTGGAGATCCAGGTGGACCCGACGTCCTACGCGCCCCGGCTCGGCGGTCTGATCCCGACGCTGGAGGTCATCCTGGACGCCGTCGAGAGCGCGTCACGGGACACCGGTCTGGGGATGCGTGTGCTGCTGGCCGCCAACCGGATGAAGCATCCGCTGGACGCCCGCACACTGGCCCGGCTCGCGGTGCGCTACGCGGACCGCGGGGTGATCGGTTTCGGTCTGTCGAACGACGAGCGGCGCGGCATGGCACGGGACTTCGACCGCGCGTTCCACATCGCGCGCGAGGGCGGTCTGCTGTCGGCCCCGCACGGCGGCGAGCTGACCGGCCCGTCCTCGGTCCGCGACTGCCTGGACGACCTGGCCGCGAACCGGATCGGCCACGGGGTGCGCGCGGCGGAGGACCCCGCGCTGCTCGCACGGCTCGCGGAACGCGGGGTGACCTGCGAGGTGTGCCCGGCGTCGAACGTGGCGCTCGGGGTGTACGACAAGCCCGGGGACGTGCCGCTGCGCACGTTCTACGACGCCGGGGTCCCGGTGGCGCTCGGCGCGGACGATCCGCTGCTGTTCGGTTCGCGGCTGGCGGCACAGTACGAGATCGCACGGCACCATCACGGCTTCACGGACGCGGAGCTGGCCGAGCTGGCCCGGCAGTCGGTCCGCGCGTCGGCGGCGCCGGAGGAGACGAAGGCGACGCTGCTGTCGGGGGTGGACGACTGGCTCGCCACGCCGACGGGGCTGACGCGAGCCGGCGTCTCTACAGGCTGACGCCGACCGTCACCGGTTCGTTGACGAGGGTGACCCCGAAGGCGCGGTGGACGCCTGCGACGACCTCGCGGGCGAGTGCCAGCAGGTCCTCGGTGGTGGCGTCCCCGCGGTTGGTGAGCGCGAGGGTGTGCTTGGTGGAGATGCGGGCGGGGCCGGTGCCGTATCCCTTGGTGAAGCCCGCCTTGTCGATCAGCCAGGCGGCCGACGTCTTGGTGTGGCCCTCCCCCGCGGGGTAGGCGGGCGGTTCCGTGCCGTCGCCGAGGTGCTGCCGCACGCGCGCGTGGAAGGCGGCGAACTCGTCGTCGGTGAGGACGGGGTTGGTGAAGAACGACCCGGCCGACCAGGTGTCGTGGTCCTCGGGATCGAGGACCATGCCCTTCCCGGCACGCAGCTCGAGGACGGTCTCGCGCGCGTCGGCGAGCGGGACCCGGTCGCCGGGCGACACGCCGAGGACACGCGCCGTCTCGGCGTACTTGACGGGAGCCGAGAGACCGCCCGCGTCCTCGAGTCCGAAGCGGACGCGGAGCACGACATGCCGGTCGGGGTCGGCCTTGAAACGGCTGTGGCGGTAGGAGAAACCGCACTCCTCGCCGGTGAGGACCACCGTCTCGCGGGTCCTGCGGTCGTAGGCGACCACCTCGGTGATCGTGGCGGAGACCTCCTGGCCGTACGCACCGACGTTCTGGACGGGGGTCGCGCCCGCCGAGCCGGGGATGCCGGCCAGGCATTCGATACCGGCGAGTCCGGCCTCCACGGTGCGTGCGACGGCGTCGGTCCACACCTCGCCCGCGGCGAGCTCCAGCCGGGTGCCGTCGAGGGTGAAGCCCTTGGTGGCGACGACGACGGCGGTGCCCGCGAAGCCCTTGTCCGCGATGACGAGGTTGGAGCCGCCGCCGATGAGCAGCAGCGGGTTCCCGCTGTCGTCGGCCTCGCGGACGGCGTCGATCACCTGGGCGTCGGTGGTCGCGGTGACGAGCCGGTCGGCGGGGCCGCCCAGCCTGAAGGTGGTCAGCGGGGCGAGGGGGGCGTCGTGGAGTTCCTGCACGCGCCCAAGACTACGAGATCGCGCCGACAGCCCGGTTCGTCGCGCGGTCGCACGGCCCAGGTCCGCGTACGGGGCCGGGGCCCTGGGGACTGCGACGGGTGCGGATGCGGATGCGCGCGTGCAGGGCCACGCCGGTGGTGGCGTGGCCCTGCGCGCGCGTGCCCGTTCGTCACGGGTGTCCTGCCGGCGTGTCCCGTCAGTGCCCGGCGTCCTGGAGGACCGTGGCGGCCGGTTCCCGCTCCCCTGCGGTGACCGACTGCGCGATGCGGCGGCCGGTCGGGATGAACAGGGCCGCGACACCGGCGACGGCGACCACTGCGGCGCCGGTGACCAGCGCGGGCCGCAGTCCGTCGACGAAGGCCTGGCCGGACTCGTAGCCGCCCCGGGCGGAGAAGATCGAGGACATGACGGCGATGCCGAGGGCGCCGCCGACCTCGCGCAGGGCGTTGTTGGCGCCGGAGGCGATGCCCTGTTCCTGCGGGCGGACGCTGGACATCACCAGGTTGGCGGCGGGAGCGAAGTACAGGCCCATGCCGATACCGCTGATGATCAGACCGGGCAGCTGAACGCCGTAGGAGGCGTCGGCGGTGACGACCGCGGCCGTGTAGGCGAGCCCGGCGGCCTGGAGGAACAGTCCGGCGGCGACGACCGGGCGGCCGCCGATGCGGTCGGACAGGATTCCGGCGACCGGCGCGACGAGCATCGGCATACCGGTCCAGGGCAGCATCCGGAGCCCGGCCTCGGTGGGCGAGTAGCCGAGGACGCCCTGCATGTACTGGCTGAGCAGGAAAATCGACCCGAACATCCCGAGGAACATCAGCAGGCTGGCCGCGTTGATGCCGGAGAAGGCGCGGGAGCGGAACAGCCGCATGGGGAGCATCGGGTTCTCGGCGCGGGTGCTGTAGACGACGAACCCGGTCAGCAGCGCGGCCCCGGCGAACAGGCCGGTCAGCACGAGGGAGCTGCTCCAGCCGTCGGCGGGCCCGCGGACCAGGCCGTAGACGATGCCGAAGAGTCCGCCGCTGGCGAGCAGGGTGCCGGGGAGGTCGAGCGGGGCGCCGGTGCCGCGGGACTCGGCGAGCCGCAGCCGGGCGAGCGGGAGGAGGGCGACGCCCAGCGGGACGTTGAGCCAGAAGATCCAGTGCCAGGAGACGTGCTCGGTGAGGCTGCCGCCGATGAGGGGTCCGGAGGCGACGGCGAGTCCGTTGACGGCGCCCCAGATGCCGTAGGCCATGCCCCGCCGGGCGGCGGGCACGGCTGCGGTGAGCAGGGTCAGCGTCAGCGGCATCATGATCGCGGCGCCGACGCCCTGCACGGCGCGGGCCGCGATGAGGGCGTCTATGCCCGACGACATGGCCGCGGCGGCGGAGGCGCCGGTGAAGACGGTGAGTCCGGCGAGGAAGAGGCGGCGGCGGCCGAAGCGGTCGCCGAGGGCGGCGCCGAACATCAGCAGGACGGCGAAGGTGAGCGTGTAGGCGCTCACGGTCCATTCGAGGTCGTCCAGGGCTCCGCCGAGGTCCTCGCGGATGGAGGGCAGGGCGGTGGTGACGACGAGGTTGTCGAGGGACGCCATGAATCCGGCGACGCTGGTGATGACGAGGGCCCAGGCGGCGCCCCCGCGACGGGTGGTGGTGGTCTGCTGTGACATGTCTCCCCCACGGAGATCTTCGGTTAGTAATTGCTGACTAACTTTCGCGCCGAAGAAAAAAGGGCGGACGATCGCCTGCCCTTCTCCCGTGGCACGTCGCTTCTCGTGGCGCGTCACTTCTCGTGGCGCGTCGCGCTCCTCCGGTACGCCTACCGTTCCACCTGGCCGGCGGCCCGGACCTCCGGGTAGACCCCCTGCCAGACCCGGTGCTCCGGGGGGAACCCCATGGCCACCAGGCAGTTGATGAGCATGCCGTACGCCATGAAGACCGTGGTCTGCTCGATGTCCGCGCCGAGCCGCAGGTGCAGGCTGTCCCACAGCCGCGTCCAGCCGGCGCGCACGGCCTCGCCGAACTCCCGGTCGCCCTCCTGCTCGGCGGCGGCGACCGCGAGGTACATCTGCATCTGCATCATCAGCCGCTCGGGCTGCTCCACGATGACCTTGCCGTAGGCGTGCCCCATGGCCTGATGGGCTTCCTCGCCCTCCAGCCCGTCCGCGGCCTCCTCGAAGGTCCGGATGATGTCCTCCACGCACCGCTCCGACGCCGCGAGGAAGATCGCCTTCTTGCCCGGGAAGAGCCGGAAGAGATACGGCTGCGAGACCCCGACACGCCTGGCGATCGCCTCGGTGGACGTCCCGTGATAGCCGCCGCGGGCGAATTCCGTCATCGCCGCGCGGATGACGCTCTCGCGCCTCTCCGCTGCGCTCATCCTGACCATGCGAGTAAGTTAGTACTCAATCACTAACTACGTCAAGCGGCACACCCGACGGCGTTCCGGCAAGGTGAGGGCCGCCCGCGCCGAGGAACGCTCCTCACGCGCCGCCGGCGGCCCCGCCCCCGCCGTCAGGCCAGTCGCACGACCGCCCGCGACATGCCCAGCACCTTCTGGCCCGCGCTGGTCGCCGTGAGGTCCACGCGCACCGTGTTGTCGTCGAGCTTGGCGGCGACCTTGCCGCTGACCTCGATCACGGCGCCCTGGTCGTCGTTCGGGACGACGACGGGCTTGGTGAAGCGGACGCCGTACTCGACGACCGCCCCCGGGTCGCCCACCCAGTCGGTGACGACACGGATCGCCTCGGCCATGGTGAACATGCCGTGCGCGATGACGTCCGGCAGCCCGACCTCCCTGGCGAACTTCTCGTTCCAGTGGATGGGGTTGAAGTCACCGGAGGCGCCCGCGTACTGGACGAGCATGGCGCGGGTCACGGGGAAGGTCCGGGCGGGCAGCTCGGTGCCGGCCTCGACCTCGTCGTAGGAGATCTTCGCGGTCATCGGTTCCTCACGCCTCCTGGTCGGCCGCACGGGCCACGAGCTTCGTCCAGGCGGTCACGACGTGCTCGCCCGCCTCGTCGTGCACCTCGCCCCGGACGTCCAGGATGTCGTTGCCCGCCATGGATCTGACCGCCTCGATCGTCGAGGTGACCCGCAGCCGGTCACCGGCGCGCACCGGCCGGCTGTAGGCGAACTTCTGGTCGCCGTGCACCACGCGGCTGTAGTCGAGACCGAGCTGCGGGTCGGCGATGACGTCGCGGGCGGCCTTGAAGGTGATCGAGAACACGAAGGTCGGCGGGGCGATCACATCGGGGTGCCCGAGCGCCTTGGCGCCCTCCGGGTCCGTGTACGCGGGGTTGGTGTCCCCCACGGCCTCAGCGAACTCACGGATCTTCTCCCGGCCCACCTCGTAGGGCTCGGTGGGCGGGTAGGTCCGCCCCACGAAGGACTGGTCGAGCGCCATGGCCCGGTACCTCCTGGTGTCATCGGGTCTGCGTGTCCACGGCCAGGGTCCGGCACATGCCGGAGCCATGGCCGAAACGACACGAGGCCGCCCCCGGAGTGGGGACGGCCTCGTGTACGAGCCTGATTTATCGCGTCTCGCGGTGCGCGGTGTGCGCATTGCAACGCGGGCAGTGCTTCTTCATCTCAAGACGGTCCGGGTTGTTACGCCGGTTCTTCTTGGTGATGTAGTTCCGCTCCTTGCACTCCACGCAGGCCAGCGTGATCTTCGGGCGGACGTCGGTGGCAGCCACGTGAGTGCTCCTTGACGAACGGGTAGGTTGTTCAACGCAAGAAAGAGTAGCCGATCGGAGGACCGACCCCGCAATCGGCTACTGTGTGTAGCGGTGACCGGACTTGAACCGGTGACACAGCGATTATGAGCCGCTTGCTCTACCGACTGAGCTACACCGCTGTGATGCGATCGGGCCCCGCCTGACGGCGGGAACCTCACACACCAGAGCCCCAATACGGAATCGAACCGTAGACCTTCTCCTTACCATGGAGACGCTCTGCCGACTGAGCTATTGGGGCGAGCGATGAAGACATTACACGCTCGGCAGCCGTTCACCCAAATCCGTTTCGCGCCGTCTCGCCGGGGTCGTACGGCAGCGTTCCCGGGCACCTCGCGCCATGCCGTGAGCCGCCCCTCGCAGAGGACCACACCGGTACGACTATTGCGCTCTTCCGCGCCGGGGACGGATCACCGTCCTAGGCTCGACTCACTCTGCGTGATCTTGCGCGGTGATCCCTTGGAGTGCGATGCCCGACAGCCGGCCGCAGCCTCGGCCACCCCATATGTCCCCCCATGCGTCCTCCCCGGCGTCCCCTCACGTGTCCCCTCCTGTGTCTTTCCGCACAACCGGTGCGGCCGCCGCGTCCGGCTCGGCCGGCGCGGTCGACGCCGCCGGGGAGGCCGGTTCGGCGGACCCGCCGGTGCTGCTGCTGTGCGGGGCGCGCCTCACGGACGGCAGGACCGTGGACGTACGGCTGGGCGGCGGGCGGATCGAAGCGGTCGGCACGGCGGGCAGCCTGACCTCGGACGACACCGGCGCCCCGGGCGGCCGGATCGACCTGACGGGCTATCTCCTGCTGCCCGCCCCCGCCGAACCGCACGCCCACGGCGACACCGCCCTGACCGCCGAGCACGACGGCCCCGTCTCGTACGACCCCGACGACGTCCAGCGCCGGGCGACGGAGGCCGCTCTGCTGCAGCTGGGCCACGGCGCGACGGCGATGCGGGCGCATGTGCGCGTGGGCGACGTCCAGGGGCTCGGCGCGCTGGGCGCCGTACTGCGCGCGCGGCGCTCGCTGCGCGGCCTGACCGAGCTGACCGCGGTGGCCATGCCCCGCCTGCTGACCGGGCTGGCCGGGGCCGACGGCCTCGCCGTGCTGCGGGACGCGGTGAAGATGGGCGCGGCCGTGGTGGGCGGCTGCCCGGACGCGGACCCCGATCCGACGGGCTACGCGGAGGCGGTCCTGGAGGTGGCCGCCGAGTACGGCCGCCCCGTCGACCTGCACACCGACGCCACCGATCCGGCGCGGCTCGCCCGGCTCGCCGCCATGGCGGGCGGCCTGCGGCCCGGGGTGACACTGAGCCCGTGCGGCGGCCTCGGCCGCCTTCCGGCCGAGGTGGCGGCCCGTACGGCGGACCAGCTGGCGGCCGCCGGTGTGGCGGTGCTGTGCCTGCCGCAGGGCAGCTGCGGCGCCGTCGACGGGCGGGGCACGGCTCCGGTACGGCTGCTGCGGGCGGCCGGGGTACGCGTCGCGGCGGGCAGCGGTGCCCTGCGGGACGTCTCCAATCCGGTGGGCCGGGGCGACCCGCTGGAGGCGGCCTATCTGCTCGCCTCCCGGCACGGTCTGCGGGCCGAGGACGCGTACGACGCCGTCGGCGCGTCGGCGCGCACGGTGCTCGGACTGCCCGAGGTGCGGGTGGAGGCGGGCTTCCCGGCGGAGCTGCTGGCCGTACGCGGGGACCGGCTGGACGCGGCGCTGTCGCTGGCGTACAGCCGGATCGTCGTGCACCGGGGCCGGGTCGTGGCGCGGACGAGCGCGGTACGGGAGTACTGCGACTCGGCGGTCGCGGCGGAACTGGGGCTGCCGCGGCAGGGGCGGGGCGAACTGTCGTGACGGACGGCCAGGAGCAGTCATGGTGCACCGCCGAGGCGGGCCGTCGTGGCGGGCCGTCGTGGCGGCTGCCCACGGCGGCTGCCCGTCGGTGCTGCCCGGCACCGCCGCTGCCGTCGCGGCTACCCGTCGTGCACGCCGGTCGCGGGCGCCCGGAGTCCGGTCCGGGAGCGGCGCGGCCTGACGGATGCGGCGGCGGCAGGGGCACTCCCGGCGTACGGTCGAAGACATGCGCACAGTCATCGCTGGAGGTCATGGTCAGATCGCGCTGCGGCTGGAGCGGCTGCTCGCGGCGCGCGGATACGAGGTGGCGGGCATCGTCCGCAAACCGGAGCAGGCCGCTGACCTGCGGGATGCCGGGGCCGAACCCGTCGTACTGGACCTGGAGTCGGCGTCGGTGGACGAGGTCGCGGAGCGGCTGCGCGGAGCGGACGCGGCGGTCTTCGCGGCGGGCGCGGGTCCGGGCAGCGGCGTGGCGCGCAAGGACACGGTGGACCGGGCGGCGGCGGTGCTGTTCGCCGACGCGGCGGTGCGCGCGGGCGTACGCCGTATGGTCGTCGTCTCCTCGATGGGCGCGGACCCGGCCCACTCGGGGGACGACGTGTTCGACGTCTATCTGCGCGCCAAGGGCGAGGCGGACGCCTACGTCAGCGGCCTGGACGCCCTGGACTGGACGATCCTGTGCCCCGGTGCCCTGACGGACGACGCCGGTACCGGTCTGGTGCGTCTGGAGGCGCATACCGGCCGCGGTTCCGTACCGCGCGACGATGTGGCGGCCGTACTGGCCGAACTGGTGGAATCGTCGGCGACGGCCGGGCTGAGGCTGGAACTGATCGGTGGGTCCACCCCGGTGCCGGTGGCGGTGAAGTCGGTGGCCGGCAACTGAACCCGGCCGTCCGACCGGGCGGAATCCCCCGTCCGCCCGGTCGGACGGGCCGGTACGTCTCACGGCGTACCGTCAACGACCGTCGAGGGGCCGGGTCAACCAGGCTCAACCGGGCCGCAATTCAACGGCACAGTTAATTCTCAGCGAACTGACAGCGAACTTTCTGACCATCGCGGGTAAAGTTCGGCCATTCTCTCGCAGAGGGAACACTCGTGCGCACCGACTTCCCGTCCGCGGCCTCCGATCGCACCGGCAGGCGAGTCCGTGCCCGAGCATGTTGAGTCGCCTGGAGCTCACGAAGTGTCAGCATCGTTCCTGCTCGCTCGGTTGCGCACCGCAGCGGCACGCCTCGCCCTCCCCGCGGTGCTCGGTCTGTCGTTCGCCGCGCAGGCGGTGGGTGCTTTTCTCCCCAGCCTCCCGCTGCTCGTGGCGGCCAGCGCCGTCGGACTCGCAGCGGACCTCGCCCTTCACCGGTGGCAGCGGCCGACGGTCTCCGCCCTCGGGAAGCTGCATGCGACCGTTCTGGTGCGACAAGCCGTCCGGGACCTTCTGCTGGTGATCAGCCTGCTCCGCCTCGAGGTGCAGGACTACGAGCGGAGGTACGTGGTCGTCGTCCTCGGCCTGCTGCTCCTCTACACCCTGCACTTCGCGTGCCAGGGGGCCGCGATCCTCGTACGCCGCACCCGCATGCTGCCCGTGCTGACCCGGAACATCGACGCCTCGCCGCTACGGCTGAGCCCCGCTTCCCCGGCGCTGCTGATGCAGCGCTCCGGACAGCGCCTCCTCGTCTTCGGCCTGCCCGCGACGGCGGGAATGCTGGTCACCGCGGCGACGGACTCGGTCCGCTGGTCCGCCGCGGGGATCGCCCTGTCCGCCGTGCTCACGCTGACGGCCGTCGTGACGCTGCTGCTGCGGCTGCGGCCGGCCCGCAGGCCGGTCACCGGCGAGCAGGCGCTGGAGTGGTTGGACGCATGGCTCGCCGAGTACCGGCCGACGGTGGGCATGTACTTCTCCGGCGGCACCAGCTCGGTCTACCAGGCGAACATGTGGCTGGAGCCGCTGGCCCGGCTGGAGGGCCGTCCGCTGATCGTGCTGCGTGAGCGGTTCATGGTGAGCAAGATCGCTTCCACCGACATCCCGATCGTGTGCCTGCCGAAGGTCGCCGACCTGATGCGGCTGGAGCACTCGACGCTGAAGGTGCTGATCCACCCGTCGAACTCGGGCAAGACCTCGCAGGTGCTGCGGATCCCCACCATCAAACACGCGTTCGTCAACCACGGCGAGAGTGACAAGCTGTCCAGCTGCAACCCGTACGCCAAGGCGTACGACGAGGTGTGGGTGGCCGGCCCCGCGGCACGCGAGCGGTACGCCGCGGCGGACGTCGGCGTGGACGACAGGGACATCGTGGAGATCGGCCGCCCGCAGCTGGACGCGATCGCGCCGTACGCCGGCGCGCCCAAGGGGCGGTACACCACGGTTCTCTACGCCCCCACCTGGGAGGGCTGGGACGGCAACCCGGGCAACACGTCGGTCATCGAGGCCGGCGAGAACATCGTCCGCTCCCTGCTGGCCGACCCCGGGGTCCGGCTCCTGTACAAGCCGCACCCGCTGACCGGCTCGGTCGACCGCCGGGCGGGACTGGCGAACGCCCGGATCCAGGAGATGATCCACGCCGCGAACGCCGCGCGTGCCGCGGAACACCCCGATGAGCGGCCCGCGCCCGCCGCGGCGGCGGAACTGGCCCGGCGGACCGCCGAACTCGAACGGCTGACCACGTCCTCGTTCCGGTCCGGCGCGGACGACGTCGAGCGGATGCTGCTCCAGCCCGTACCGGAGCCCGGCCGGGCCGCTGCCGTGGCCACCGCCACCAGCGCCTGGGAAGGCGCCTACTGGGCCTCGTTCCCCGCCTGGGAGCACCGCATCGTCGTCGAGGCGCGGCCGACCGTCTACGCCTGCTTCAACGTGGCGGACCTGCTGATCAGCGATGTCTCCAGCGTGATATCCGACTACCTGGCGAGCGAGAAGCCGTACGCCGTCGCCAACACCAGCGGCCTTGACGAGCAGGACTTCCGCGACGCCTTTCCCACCGTCCGGGCCGGTGCCGTCCTCACGCCGGACGCCTCCGGCATGCCGGCCCTGCTGGACTCCGTGCGACACCCCGAGAAGGACACCTACAGCGCGGCGCGCACCGAGCTCAAGCTGCACCTGCTGGGCCCCTCCGACCCGCCGTCCGCGGTCCGCTTCGACGAGGCGGCCCAGGCGCTGTGCGCGGCGGCCGACGACCGCCGGACGAGCGCCGCGGCACGCTCCCTGGCGGCGATCCCGACCCAGCGGGACGCCTCGGCCGCCGACGACGAGCGCGTCAAGAACTGAGCACCTCCGACGTCCCTGGAACGCGCGGCCACCGCACCCACCGGTGCACCGGCCGCGCGTTCCGCGCTTCGGACAACACCGTCGGCCTGCCCCACCACCGCCCCACAAACGCCAAAAGGGCCCGTGATCAGCATTGCTGCTGGTCACAGACCCTTTCGGTCGTGTGGCGGCGCCAGGATTCGAACCTGGGAAGGCGAAGCCGGCAGATTTACAGCGGGCCGTGTCCCCCGCCCGTGACCTGCGTGGTTGCGCTGGCGTTGTACGGTCGGGGGACACCTGGGGGAAGCGACCTCCCCGTCTCCGGCCAGATCACCACTGACAGAAGACAACCGTTGCGTCGTCACCCGACTTGTAGCGCGGCCACCGCAGCCCGGTCGGGTCCGTGGCTTCGACCTTCCGGACGGCTTCGATCAGCTGCCGTGGACCCCCGGCCCGCAGAGTCGAGAAGACCTCGGACCAGGTCGCCATGGAGTACTCCGTGACGAGACGAGACACACCGTCGGACAGGACCGCTGCGGCGCGCACTTCCGTGATGGGGGTGCTGCCCACAAGCGCGTGGTCTGCCGCCGCCGGACCGGCTGCGGCCACCCAGTAGCCGGCAGGTGTGTTCCGGGTCTGTCGTTGCGCGGTCACGAATCGCTGTAGGGCCGCTCTGTGCTCTGCCGTATGGGTCTCGTGCTGCTCGACTTCGGCCCGCAGCTCAGGAAGCACTTCGTCGACGCGAAGGTCTGTGATCACGGTGAAGTCCTGATGCCCTTCGAGGACGACCGGGGAGTCGGCCAGGACAAGGTGGTCAAGGAACCCTTCCCGTTCTCGCAGGACCGCGACCGTTGCCGAGGGAGTGCCGGGGTTGCCAAGGTCGCACTCAGGATGCATCGCCGCCACCTGTTCGAGCGCCCTCGCCAGACCGGTCACGAGCGAAAGTGCCGGGTCGGCGAGTGCGGCGACAAGCTGACTGCCTAGGCGGGTCACATACCAGGGAACGCCGTGCCGGCACCCCGTATCCAGACCCGCCGTACTGAGCCCGTCCAGCACAACGGCAAGTGTTGGCGTACCGGCCGCCCAGTCTTCGTTGGGAGCGGTTCCGCCGGGTTGGGTGTCGATGGCGACGCGCATGATCAGCCCTCATGTCGGTACAACGGGGTGACGCGTCGACTCTCCAACACTTCGAGCGTCTTCGGGTCATAACGGCACGAAACCAGGGTGGAGAAGCGCCGTGTACGAACCTCGCGGTACAGCTCTGCGAGGTTGTTCTCCAGGAAGTGAACGACCCCGTTCGCTCCGATGGCGTGGACGCCTGCGATGTAGATGAACGTCCCCTTCCCGTCCAGGCGGGGAAGTCGCCCCAGGTATCCGACGTCGCCAGCCGACCCGTCTTCGTCCTGGGGTGACCGGAATTCCCTCCCGGCCACCTGGTCGACCAGGTGCCATGCGCTGTCTTTGGCGAACCGAAGGTTGTCGTCACCTTCGAGTACCTGCGCCACGATCGGGGACAGACGGGGGCCGCAGATGACGACATGGTTGTCCCGGTTGAGGTTGACGATTCCCGTGGGCGGAATCACCTCATACTGCGTGTCCAACTTCATGCCCCCCAGCAACTTCCGCAGGTGCTCGAAGTTGTTGAGGTCCTCACGGGTGACTACCTCGCTGGGGTGCTGGTCGGGCCCCTTGCCTGCCTCGTACTTGCCTCCGAGCGACACGGTGACCAGGTCCGTGCCGAAGAAAGCACGCTCCGGCGGGGGACCCGACGCGGCGAGTTGACCGACCCTGCCGCGGCTGACACCCAGTCGCTTCGCGATCTCGGCTTGCGTCATGCCGGACGCCTGAGCTTCTTCGATCGCTTCCCGCCGGATGCGGGACAGCTCGTTCACTCGGCTCTGATACCGCGCCATCAGGTCGATTGCAGTCTTGGCACGGTCAACGGGGTCCGTGATCCCCGTGACCCGATCCATGTCGTCTTGCACGTCTCTCCCATCGCCGCCTAGGGGGCCTAGCAACTCTACCGCGAGAGGGGGTTGCGCACAGCTTCGAGTTTGCCTACGGTACCTAACAGGCAAGACCGCAACCCCCCCTAAGCAAGACGGGGAAGGTGCTGTCACGGCCGTTTGACCTGCATTAACAGTGCCCGGAGGAAAGCCCGCGGGGGTGAGTACGAAGGAAGCGCCAGTTACTTGAGAACTGAACAGAGTGCCTAGTTCGACGGGGACACGACTCCCCGTCCCCGTGGCGGCCGGGTGAATGCCGCCGACGTCAGCGCAGTTGCGTTGACGCGCCCGATGTTCCCGGCTCGGGGCCGGTACTCCGTGGCAACGGTGTGCCGGTGAAGCCGTGTCCCTGCTACTTGCGGGAGGTCGGTGTGTACCGACGACATATCTGGGGCGCCGCCGCGAGGACCGGCCGGCGGCGCCTGTGCTCTTGCCGGTCCGCCTCTTCCTGGCCCCGCAGCGCTGGACGCTGCGGGCGGTTGCCTCTTCCCGTCCGTGCGGCCCGCGCCCTGCGCGGTGGTCGTCCGGACGGGAGGCGGGGAGCCGGAACCCCCTGGCCCCGGATACGGGAGCGGGTCCCGGGTGGCACCCCGGGACCCGCGTACAGACGCCTAGTTGGAGGCATCTGCATGACGAGTCTGACAGACGCGGAGCGCGAGGAACTGTCGCGCAGGAACGCCGCGGCGAACAAGCGCAGCGAGGACAACGCCCGTGTGCGCGGTGGCCGCTGATGGCCGGCGCGGAGCACGAGAAGACGAAGCCGCCGCTGCCGGTCCGTCCCCCTCGCCCGCGCCCGTACCGGGTGTGAGCGAACGCTGAACCCGCCGCAACCTGCGGCATCCCACCCATGACGGCACGCACCCCCCGGAGCGCCTACTCCGGGGGGTGCCTTTTGGGCCGTCCCCTGTGAGAGGAACCACGACCCATGAAGCACATCGGTGCTGTTCAGGCGGTTGTTACCGCCGACGGTCACGACCGCGAGCCGACGGCCGCGAAGCTGGACGCGATCGAGCAGGAGATGCCGCTGATCCTGGCGGGTGTCGAGCTGCTGGACGCGCAGATCATCACCCTGGACCGCATCCCGTCCGAGCTGGACGCCCGGCGGCTGCGGCGGGCGCGCCGGCGGGTGCTGGCCGCGCGTCGGGACCTGGCGAACACCGCATCGGTGATCCTGTCGGACGGTGCGGCATGAGCGGCACCGTCCGGTGTCCGGCCGCTCACCCGGACGACCCGACGCCGTGCGGCGGTCCGGTCGTGGTGAGGGTGCTGGACGCGGTCGGCGGCGGTGCGGACGGCTGCGAGCACCACGGCGCCCGGCTGCTGGGCTCCCTCAAGGACGGCAGGGTCTACCCGCTGCCGGACGCGCCGGAGGGCGCCGCCATCCGCGTGTTCTACGCCGCCGACGCCCTTCCGCCGTTCTGCTGGCACACCGGCCCGCGCACCCGCCCGGAGCAGTGCAGCCGCGCCGAGAACCGCCGCCGGGGGTGGATGTGATGGGGCAGACGTTCACGGCGCAGATGTCCGAGCGCGGCGGCCGGTGGTGCCTGTACGTGATCCTGCGGGGTCGCGTCGGTGGGTGGCCGCAGCACTGGTTCACCGAGGGTGGCGCGGTCCCGACGTTCACGCAGCGCACGGACGCGCTCACCGTGCTCGGCTTCGAGCAGGTGCCCGGCGCGCTGTGGGAGTGGGCGGAGGGCAGCACGGACCCCGCCGACCCTGCCTCCCCGATCGTGCTGATCGCCGCGGTGCGGGTGCGTTCACGGACGGGGGTGCCCGCGTGAACACCGAACAGATCCGTTCAGCGGAGCGCGCTCTGTCGGCCGGGACATGGCTGATCGTGGCGGGCGCCATGCTCTACTCCATCCTCACCGTGACCCCGCTCGCGGCGGCACACACGCCGGAGCGGTGGCGGTGGACGGCTCCGATCCTGCCGCTCGTGGTCGACGCGGCCGTGGTCATCGTCGTCCGGCTGGATGCCGTGCTGGCCCGGCTGGGCGGGCACGGCGGACGCTGGCCGGTGGCGCTGCGCTGGATGACCGGCTGCATGACGCTGGCCCTGAACGTCGCAGCGTCCGCCCTGGACCGGGACATGGTCGGGGTGGCCGTGCACGCGGTCGCCCCGCTCCTGCTGATCGTGACAGCAGAAACCGGGCTGGCCTACCGGCGTGCGATCGCGCGGGCCGCGACCGAGTTGGAAGCCCGCCGGCAGGCCGAACGGGAGACCCGGGAGCGGGCCGCCGTGGAGCGGCGCGAGCAGGCGGAGCGGCGGGCCCGCGAAGAACGCGAGCATGCCGCCCTGTTAGCGCGTGAACAGCGTGAACACGAAGCCCGTCTGGCCCGCGAACAGGCCGAGCGTGCCGAGCGCGCCCGCCGCGAGGAACGCGAGCGGGAAGAGGCCCGCGAGCGGGCCGAGCGGGAGGACCGTGAACGCGCCGAGCGCGAGCGTGAACGGCTCCGGCTGGAGCGTGAACGCGCTGAACGTACGGAGGCCGAGTGGCGCGAGCGTGAACGCGCCGCCCTACTCGCCGCCGGGCCCGCCGCGCAGAAGCAGGGCGAGGAGACGGCCCGGGTGACGGTGCGGGCGGCGTTCGATGCCGGTCTGCCGGTGCGGGCCGCGGCCGAGTTGTGCGGCTGGTCGGTGGGATGGGTGTCCGCCCGCTACGCCGAACACCGCACCCCCGCCGCCGGTGGGGCTGAACTCGCGATCGCGAGCCGCTGATGGGTGCCGTCCCTGTCTACCGGTGGCATCTGGCCCCCGACGGCCTGGCCACCCGCCGCCAGCTGAGAGCGGCCGGGCTCCGGCCCGGTGGCCAGGACGTGGCCGCTCAGCTCGAACGGCCGCGCCGCCGTCGCGGCCCGCTGGTCGCCTACCTCTACCGCGTCGACCTCGCCCTGCCGGTCCGTCCCATGACCCCGGCCAGGTGGGCGGCGCTGGCCAGGGCCAACCTCGCGCGCCGCACCTGCCCGCGCTGCCGGGCGGATGCCGGGTACGTCATCCCGCCGTCGCTCGGCATGTGCGGCGGGTGCGCCTACCCGGACGACGAGGCCGCTGCGGCCTGAACCACACAGCACAGCACAGCCACCCCAACCCGTCCGCCTCCCGAAGTGGAGTTCCTGCTGTGTCCAGCCGTACCCGTGCCCACGCTGTGAAGACGGCCGCGGGCATCCACACCGTCCACATCCCCGGCCGCCGCGGGCACCGCGCGCAGCCCTTCCTCATCGTCGTCCCCGAACAGCCCTCCCTCAGCCGGGAGATCGCCGGATGGGTCGGCCGCCTGCTATGGCGCTCGCGCCGCACGCTGGCCCCCACCGTCCTGGCCCTACTCGCCCTCGCCACGGCCGGCATCCTGCACGCCCTCGCCCCGTGGACCGGCGCAATTCTCGCCGCCCTCGCCGCCACCCCGACGGTGGGGGTGCTGGTCATGCAGCGCCGCCGCCCCGGCACCGGCACCGCCCTCGCCTGGCGGATCGGACTCGCCCTGCTCGCCACCCTCACCGGCGCCTGGTTCGCCGCCGCCGCCGGATTCGGCCCCCTCGCCGGACCGCTCGAAATCCTGTGGCTGCTGGTCCTGGTCGCTGCTCAGAGCATCTGGCTCGTCGTCCGCCGCACCCACTGACCTGAGGAGACCGACCGATGAGTGACAACCGCAGTTCCGCCCGCCAGGCCCGCGACTTCGCCGACCGGCAGGCCCAGCAGCCGTTCCGCGGGCCCAACCCCCCGCGCCGGAGCGGGGACAAGGGCAACAAGTTCGCCAACGCCGGGGCCGCCGCCGGCGGCTTCGTCGGAGGGCTGGGCAGCTCATTCGCCCCGCCCCTGAACATCACCGTCAACAAGACCACGAACCATCACGGCCCCGGCTCCCGCGGCGGGGCCCGGGGCGGGTCGGCCGGGCAGACGTTGCTGCCTCCGCCGGAGTTCACCTCTCCGGCGCAGGTGCGGCAGTACTGCAACACGCTGCGGGCTGCCGCGGTGACGCTGTCCATCGAGGTGTCGATGGGCGCGGAGATTTTGAAGAGCGTGCTCGGCACCGTCCCCGACCCGCAGGGTCGCGCGTTCGGCTCGCGTATCCGGGCGCAGAAGGTGGCCCGGAAGATGCAGCGGTCGGCGGACTCGCTGCGGGACGCGGCGAAGAACGCTGCTGCCACCTACGCGGCCTTTCAGCAGGAGTTCGAGGAGGAGATCAACCGGGTGCGCCACCGCGCCCGCAAGCCCCAGCAGCCCGTCATCAACTGGTCCCAGCAGTAAGGGGAGGGAGCAACCACCATGGCACGTCACCACAGCCGTTCCGCCGGTTACGGCCACGACGGCACCGCCGCCTACCTGCCCGACCCGTACGCCCACGGCACGGGCGGAAGCGTGGGCGCCTACCTCCTGCACAGGGTCAAGCCGCACCTTCCCCCGTGGATCGGCTGGGCCGGTACCGGCCTGGCCGGGGCGCTCGGCTCGGTGCGGTGGGAAGCCTCCGCACCGGCCGGCGTCGGCCTCACCCTCGCCTCCGTCGCCCTCACCGGCGCCACCTGGTGGGCGGGGAAGTCGACGAGTCAGCAGCGCCGCCTGCACTCCGCCATCACCGTCGCCGCCGGATCCGCGTGGGTCACCGCCGCCTGCCTGGCCGGACCGACCGCCGGACCTCTGGACGACCTGTACCTGATGGGCGGGCCGGTCGTGGCCCTGTCCTGGAACGTCCGCATGGTCCTGCGCCGCAACGACACCGACGCCCAGGGCGCGAGCGGCGACAAGGGTCTGCTGGAGAAGGTCGGGCTGGCCCGTGCGCAGATCGGCCAGGCGAAGGTGGAACCCAACCGGGTCACCGCGCCCGTGGCGCTGGAGCCGGGCGAGCAGACCAACGAGGACGTGTCCAAAGCCCTGGCCCGGATCGCGTCCGCGCTCGACCTCCCCGTGTCCGCGGTGCGCTACCTGCCCTCCCCCGACTCCTCGCGCCGCGGTGAGCTGGTCATCGTGCCCGAGGACATGCTGTCCCAGCCGATGGAGTGGGAAGGTCCGTCCGACCTGGGTGGTTCGATCGCCGAGCCGCTGGTCATCGGCCGCTACGACGACGGCTCACCGCTGGTGATCTGGCTTCCGGGCGACCCGGAGACCAAGCGGAACAGCACGCACGTCCTGATCGCCGGTGGTACCGGGTCCGGCAAGGGCGAGACCGCGCTGAACCTGATGACGGAGATCCTCTCCCGCCGGGACGCGCTGCTGTGGGTGTCCGACCCCAAAGCGTTCCAGGACTTCGCTCCGCTGCGGCCGGGGATGGACTGGTCGGCGGAGGGCGGCGCGGACACCGAAGTCATGGTGGAAGCCGTCAAGGCCGTCATCCCCGCCCGCACCCGCTGGCTCGGCGCCCACGGCTACCGCCAGTGGGTCCCCGCCGCAGCCGAGCAGCAGACCGACCGCAAGCACTCCTGCCGGAGCGGGCGGGCGTGCGGCTGCGCGGGAATGCCGTTCCTGGTCGCCTGGTTCGAGGAAGCCGCCAACACCCTGCGCAACCTCGGCGACGACACGTTCACCGGCATCGCGCAGGAAGCCCGCTCCGCCGGCGTCTCCCTCATCGTGTCGCTTCAGCGCCCCTCGTACGACCAGATGTCCACCTCCACGCGGGCGTCTCTGCCGTCCGTGATCGCGCTCGGCTGCGACCCCCGCGACGAGGGATTCTCCCTGCCGGAGGCGGTCATCGACGCCGGGGCGCACCCGGGGGCGTGGGGCAACCGGCGCCCCGGCTACTGCTACACCGTCTCCCCGGGCATCCCGGAGGACCGCTACCCCTCGCCGGGCCGCACCCTCGCCTTCCCCGCCCGCGCGGTGCCGGTCATGGAACGGCTCGCCGCGTGGGCGCTGCGGGAGGGCGCCACCGCGGACCCGGTCACCGCCGGGGCGGTCGCCGCGGTCGCCGGACGCGCCTACACCGGCCGCACCACCCCCGACCACACCGCCCCGCCCGCCGCCGTGCTGCGGGCCGTCGACGAGGAGGACGACATGCAGCACACGCACGGACTCTTCATCGACACCGAGGACGCCGGCATCGACCCGGAAGCCGACCTGCCGGGCGACGAGACGGGCGACGACGCGCCGATCTTCGGACAGGAGAACGGCCACAAGCCCTCGCCCGACGAGGCACGGGAACTGTTCGCCCTCGCGCTGGAGGAGTTCGAGCGGGACGGCCGGATGGTCGTGGGCCCGGTCGACTTCATGGACTGGTGCGACGCACACAGCCTCTCCCGCTCATGGGTGTCCAAGCGGCTGAAGGAAGCCGCCCTGGACGGCCGGCTGGAGGCGACCAGTGCGGCCGGCCGGTGGCGCATCGTGCCCGCCCTCGCCGCCGCCTGACACCCGTCACACGTGACGGCCCCGTCACACCCAAACCCCTAGGCAGACGCGGGTGTGACGCGCCCTCACACCACCCCGTCACACCCGCGTCACACCCACCCGTCACACCCGCCCGCGCCCCGTGTCACACCACGACACGCGGGCCCGCGGCCCACCCGGAAAGGGAGCCTCCGTCATGCCCGACCACGAGCCGCCGGGGATCATCGCCCCGCACATCCCCGCCGACGCCTACCGCCGCGCACAGGACACCGGACACCCGGTCGTCATCGTCGTCCACACCACCACCCCCACCCCCGGACGCCCCCTGCACCGCTACCTCATCCCCCTCGCCCTCGCCGGAGCCGGAGCCGTCGGCTGCTGGGGCATGGTCGCCATGTTCATGGCCCTGCTCGACTTCGGCACCCACCTCGCCGCCGACATCGCCCAGACCGCCGGACCCGTCGGCGTCGGCGGCATCACCCTCAAACTCACCCGCGACAAGACCTGACAGGACACCACCGATGGCCTTCATCACCCTGACCTGCGTCGTCGCCATCTGCGACCTGTGCCGCGCGCAGAACACCGACAACGAATACGGCCACCACTACGACGACCCCGGCGACGCCCTGGCCGACCTCACCACCGACTACGGCTGTGACACCACCCCCTGGGCCCTGCTGGACGACGGACGGCTGATCTGCGACCGCCGCGACCAGGCCCACGACGAACTGCGCATCACCGTCCACGGCTGGCACCCCACCGGCGGCGCCATGACCGTCACCTTCACCCCCGACACGCCCCCGCTCCCCGCCCACCCCTGACCACGCCAAGGGCGGCCCCCTCGTCTCGCCAAAGATCCGGGGCCGCCCTTGCCCAACCCGTCCACTACAGACCTGTTGGAGGTCTCCAGCATGACCGACCACGGCATCCATCCGCCATTGCCCGACGACACCAAACGGGTCGTCAGCACCGGCATCGAGCCACGCCCCGACGGGAGCCTGATCCTCACCCTGGTCACCGTCGGCGCCCCGCTCGAACTCACCGAGCACCGCATGTTCCTCGACCGCTACCTCACCTGGTCCCTGCTGCGCACCCTGGCCCGCGACCTGGACGGCATCGAGGACCCCGGTCCCACCCCCGAGTTCGCCGCCCTGCTCGACGCCGTCCGCACCGGCGACCCCACCGCCGTCACCGCTGCTGGCAACAGCCTCAACGACCGCATCCTCAGCCTGTGGACGGACGGAGACACGGCCGCATGAGCGAGCACCTGTTGCACGCTGCCCTGGACGCCGCCGAACGCGGCCGGCACGTCTTCCCCCTGCGCCCCGGCACCAAGCGGCCCGCGCTGCACGGTGAGCAGTCCTGCACCGGCACCGGGCCGTGCGAGCACGGGCACCGCAAGTGGGAGCAGCGCGCCACCGTCGACCCCGGCCGCATCCGCGCCGCCTGGTCCCGGGCGCCGTTCAACGTCGGTATCGCGACCGGCCCGTCCGGGCTGCTGGTCGTCGATCTGGACACCCCGGAGCACAAGGGCAGTTCGGACGCGCCTTGCGGCGCGGTGACCTTCGCAGCGCTCTGCGAGCGCGCCGGACACGCCGTGCCCACCACCCACCGGGTGCGGACCGCGAGCGGCGGGACGCACCTGTACTTCACCGCCCCGGCCGGGGTCCGGCTCGCCAATACCGCGGGCACCGTCGCCGCTTCGGTCGACACCCGCGCGTGGGGCGGTTACGTCGTCGCCGCCGGGAGCATCACCCCCGCCGGGCCGTACGAGGCGCTCGGCTCGCACCCGGTGGCCGCGCTGCCCGTATGGCTGCACACGCTCCTGCAACCGGCGCCCCGCCGGCCGGTGGGCGTGCTGCGGCTGCCCGCGGTCGACGGAAGCCGCGCTGCCCTCGCCGCGCTGGACGCGGAGTGCGCGAGCGTGGCCGCGGCCCCGGACGGGCTGCGCAACACCACGCTGAACCGGTCCGCGTTCAAGGTGGGGCGCTTCGTCGCATGGGGCGACCTCCCCCGGCACGTGGCAGAGGTGGCCTTCCAAGAGGAGGGGGAGGCGGCCGGACTCACCGCGGCCGAGTGCCGCGCCACCATCCGCAGCGCCCTGGACGCCTCGCAGCGCACCGCACGCCCCCGGACCACCGCATGACCACCCCACCCCGCCCCCGCTTGGAAGGCCAACCCCCACACCCCACCGGCCCGCACCCCGCCCGACCGGATACGCCCCCGACGGCCGTGGGCGAGCCGACAGGCGCCGCCCGCAAGGGCGTCGTCACTGCCCTTCGCCGTGACCGCTTCCGCAGCAACGAGGCACGCCACAACACCGACGAGCCCACCCCGGAGCGGCCCGGTATCCGCATCTACGCCCCACCGGTCTACCGCCACCACGGGGACGGTGCCCGCTGGTCCACCCGCCCCGGCGACACCCCCACCGCCGCCTACGTGTGCGGCTGCGGACAGACCAACGCCGCCACCGGAGCCGACGCCGTGACCGCGCTCGCTCGGGAGTACGCCGCTCACAAAGCCGCCTGCACCGGGGTGCCGGCCGCACGCACCGAACGGAGGAACGCCGCATGACCCCCATCATCGACGGGGCCGCGCTGCTCGACGAGGTGGAAGCCTTCCACCGGCGCTTCAACGTCTTCCCCACCGAAGCCGCCTACGTCGCCGTAGCCCTGTGGGACGCTCACGCCCACCTCATCGACTGCTTCGAGACCACGCCCCGGATCGCGTTCCTGTCCCCGGAACCGGGGTCGGGCAAGTCCCGGGCCCTGGAGATCGTGGAACTCCTCACGCCCCGCCCGGTCGCCACGGTGTCCGCGTCCGCCAACGCCCTCTATCGGCTGGTCGACGCCGCCGAGGGTCTGCCCACGGTGCTGTTCGACGAGGTGGACACCATCTTCGGCCCGAAGGCCGGGGCGGACGAGGCCCTGCGCGGCTTCCTGAACGCCGGATACCGGCGCATCGGCGGCGCCCTGCGCTGCGTCGGCGACGGCTCCAACCAGAGCGCACAGGTCTTCAACTCCTACTGCGCCGTCGCCATGGCCGGACTCGGCTCGCTGCCCGACACCGTACTGACCCGCGCGGTCATCGTCCGGATGCGCAAGCGCGCCCCGAACGAGAAGGTCGAGCCCTACCGGCAGCGCACCCACGAAAAGCAGGGTCACGCCCTGCGCGAGCGGCTCGCCAAGTGGGCCGACACCGTCCGCGACCAGGTCGCCCAAGCCTGGCCCGACATGCCCGACGGGGTCACAGACCGCCCGGCAGACGTGTGGGAACCCCTCCTCGCCGTCGCGGACGCAGCTGGCGGGGAGTGGCCCGAGCGGGCCCGCATCGCCTGCCTGGAACTGATCAACGCCGCCCACGACAACGACGAAGCATCGTTGGGGGTCCGGCTGCTGACCGACCTGCGCGACAAGGTGTTCTGCGGCAGCGACCGGATGCCGACCGCCGCAATCATCGAATGCCTGTTGCGCATGGACGAAAGCCCGTGGGGCGACCTGGACGACAAACCGATCAACGCCCGCAGCCTCGCCCGGCTGCTCAGCCAGTACGTCACCCCCGGCAACAAGCCGATCAAGCCGCGCGGCATCCGCACCCCATCCGGCTTCCCCAAGGGGTACTACGCGGAAGACCTCACGGACGCCTGGACCCGCTACTGTCCCCCGTCCCCCGAGGAATCCGCCACGTCCGCCACGTCCGCCACACCGCAGGTCAGCGGGGGTGAATCCGTGGCGGATACCGCCACAGCCATCCGCCACACGGCTACGGAAACCGCCACACAGCCCGCCCTCACCGGCTGACCGCACCGGCGCCCCCGATGCCGCCGCACCCTGCGGGGTGTGGCGGCACCTATCCGCCACAAAACCGCTATCCGCCACATGATCAAGGCGCTGACCTGCGATGTGGCGGCGTGGCGGACGTGGCGGATCCTCCAGAAGAAGGAAGCCGTGACAAGGAGTCGCACCGTGGCACGCCCCAAGATGCTCAAGCTCCCTGAAGTCCTCGAAGAGATCGAGATGAGCCGCGCCGCCTTCTACCGCATGCGCGCCCGGGGCAAGGCCCCGAAGCTGATCAAGCTTCCCAACGGTCAGCTTCGCTGCCGCCGCACCGACCTTGACGCCTGGTGGTCGTCCATGGAAGACGCTGCCTGATCTCCCCCGGCACACGAGACATGAGGGGCCCGCTTCCGGCGGGCCCCTCAGGAGTTTGCATGTCACTGACCTATGACGTCCGTCTCTACTCCATCGAAGTACGCAGGGACCGCCCTAAGCCCTACCGCCTCCGTTGGCTGGTCGGGGAGCACAAGCACTCCAAGAGCTACACGCTCAAGGTGCAGGCTGAGGGGCGCCGCTCGGAACTCATGTCGGCTGTGCGCCGCGGCGACCAGTTCGACGAGGAAACGGGACTGCCTGTCTCCGAGTTGCGCGCGAAGCAGGGTTCCATCACCTGGTACGAGCACAGCCGCACGTACGTCGACCGCAAGTGGGCGTCGGCCCCCGCGAAGTCGCGGAAGAACTACGCCGACGCGTTGGCCACCATCACGCCCTCGCTCGTCAAGACGAAGTCGGGCATGCCCGACGCCGCCCTGCTGCGGCGGGCGCTCTACGGGTGGGCTTACAACCGGAACCGCTGGGACGAGACGCCGCCGGACGACGTTGCCCGCGCCCTCGCGTGGATCGCCAAGCACTCCGTGCCAGTGTCCGCGCTGGAAGATCCCGCGACCGTGCGTCTCGCCCTGGACGCCTTGTCGCTGCGGCTGGACGGGAAGGCTGCTTCACCGCGTACCGCGAAAAGGAAGCGCGCATGCCTGAGCGACGTTCTGGGGATCGCCGTGGAAGAGAAGTACTTCAGCATCCCGGTCAACCCGCTCACGACCGTGAAGTGGACCGCCCCGAAGTCGGTGGAGCAGGTGGACCCGGAGAGTGTCGCCAATCCGCGCCAGGTGCGTGCGCTCCTGGCCGGGGTACGGGAGCAGGGGCCGCGCGGGCGGCATCTGGAAGCGTTCTTCGGGTGCCTGTACTACGCGGCCATGCGACCGGCGGAAGCCTCCGCGCTGCGTGAGGCACAATGCCACCTCCCGGAATCCGGATGGGGCATGCTCACGCTGCGACAGGGCATCGTCCGGGCCGGACGTAATTGGACGGACGACGGGACCGCGCACGAGGCGCGGCACCTGAAGGCCCGCGCGGAGAAGGACTCCCGGCCGGTGCCCATCCCGCCGCACTTTGTCCGCATGCTGCGGCAGCACATCGCCACGCACGGCACGGCGCCGGACGGTCGGCTGTTCCGTACCAACCGCAACGGCTTGCTACAGGAGACCGGCTACGGGGAGGTATGGGCGAGGGCACGCCTGCACGTGCTGAGTGAGGCTGAGACGGCCTCACTGCTGGCACGCCGCCCCTACGACCTACGGCACGCCGGAGTGTCGTTCTGGCTCAGCTCCGGCGTGGACGCGATGGAGTGCGCCCGCCGCGCCGGCCACAGTGTCGCGGTGCTGCACAAGGTGTACGCCAAGGTTCTCGACCAGAGCAGGGAGCGCGCGAACGGGCGGATCGAAGCGGCCTTGCAGGAGTGGAACGAACCGACGTGATCATGCCTTCCCCCGGGGGACACCTGGGGGAGACGTGCTGATCGACGGTGGGATATGAGCGGCATCAAGTGAGACACGTCCGCGTTTCGTCCACGGCGAATCGAACGGGGTCCGACAACGAGAAACCCCCTCCGACCTGCCGTGATGGCTGGCCGGAGGGGGTTTTCCCCAAAGTGGCGGCGCCAGGATTCGAACCTGGGAAGGCGAAGCCGGCAGATTTACAGTCTGCTCCCTTTGGCCGCTCGGGCACACCGCCGGGGGTGTTGCCGTTCGAACCGCCTTGCGGTGGTCCTCCCTGGCAACGACGTAAACAATACCCGATGTCGAGGGGTGCTTCGCCACCCGATTGAGCTGCGCCCGGGCGGCCCCGGGTGGCTAGGCTTGTGCGGATGCGGCCCGGGATCACACCGGGTTCGGCGGCTCCCCACGCGCGCCGACACGCACCCCGACAGCACCCGGATACAAGGAGCCACAGGACATGGCCGACTCCAGTTTCGACATCGTCTCGAAGGTAGAGCGGCAGGAGGTCGACAACGCCCTCAACCAGGCCGGCAAGGAGATCTCGCAGCGCTACGACTTCAAGGGCGTGGGTGCCTCGATCTCGTGGTCCGGCGAGAAGATCCTGATGGAGGCGAACTCCGAGGACCGGGTCAAGGCGGTCCTCGACGTCTTCCAGTCCAAGCTGGTCAAGCGCGGTATCTCACTGAAGGCGCTGGACGCCGGTGAGCCGCAGCTGTCCGGCAAGGAGTACAAGATCTTCGCGACGATCGAGGAGGGCATCTCCCAGGAGAACGCGAAGAAAGTGGCGAAGATCATCCGTGACGAGGGGCCGAAGGGCGTCAAGGCCCAGGTGCAGGGTGACGAACTCCGCGTCAGCTCCAAGAACCGCGACGACCTCCAGGCCGTGATCGCGCTTCTGAAGGGCAAGGACTTCGAGTTCGCCCTGCAGTTCGTCAACTACCGGTAGAGCACCGGTCCTCGGGACGGCAGCAGGGCGGGCGGGCGCCGGGTGCGGCGCCCGCCCTTCCCGTCCGCGGAACGGGGTCCGGGGCGGTCAGTCGCGGGAGTTGCCGAAGAGGATGCGGTAGAGGATCAGCAGGACGAGCGCGCCGCCGATCGCCGAGGCCCAGGTCGCGGTGTCGTAGAAGTGCTTGGTGACCGGGTGGTCCAGCCAGCGGGCCGATATCCAGCCGCCGATGAACGCTCCCGCTATGCCGATGAGGGTCGTGCCGATGAAGCCGCCCGGATCGCGGCCCGGCAGCAAGAGTTTGGCGATGGCTCCGGCCAACAGCCCCAGGATGATCCAGCCTATGACGGTCATGCCGTGAACCTGCCCTTCCGTGCTGTGCACGCACTGTCCCGGCGCTGTGATCTCCGTCCTGGACAGGCTGTGCCCCGTTGTGCGTACGGCGTCCCGCTTACGGTGGTCTCGCATGTGTTCGTGCCGTGTTGCCGGGGAGGACGTCATGGCGGCACCCGGTGGTTGCACAGGTCAGTAAGGTGCGGGCCATGACACGGTCCGACAGCTCACTGCGCCGCAGCCTGGGTGTCCGCGACGCCGTCGTGATCGGGCTCGGCTCGATGATCGGGGCGGGCGTCTTCGCCGCCCTCGGTCCGGCGGCGCGTGCGGCGGGGCCGGCGCTGCCGCTGGGCCTCGCGGTGGCGGCCGTCGTGGCGTACTGCAACGCGGATTCCTCGGCCCGGCTGGCCGCGCGGTATCCGCAGTCGGGCGGAACGTACGTGTACGGGCGGGAGCGGCTCGGACCGTTCTGGGGATATCTGGCGGGCTGGGCGTTCGTCGTCGGCAAGACGGCCTCGTGCGCCGCGATGGCGCTCACCGTGGGGGCGTACGTCTGGCCGGGGCAGGCACACGCCGTGGCCGTGGCGGCCGTCGTGGCGCTGACCGCGGTGAACTACCGCGGTGTGCAGAAGTCGGCCTGGCTGACGCGGGTGATCGTGGCGGTGGTGCTGGCGGTCCTCGCTTCCGTGGTGGTGGTGTGTCTGGGATCCGACGCCTCGGACGCCGGGCGGCTGGGCCTCAGCCGGTCCTCGGGGGCGGCGGGGGGCGTGCTGGAGGCGGCGGGGCTGCTGTTCTTCGCGTTCGCCGGCTACGCGCGGATCGCGACGCTCGGCGAGGAGGTGCGGGATCCGGCGCGCACGATCCCCCGCGCGATCCCGCTGGCGCTGGGCATCACCCTGGTGGTGTACGCGTGTGTGGCGCTCTCCGTCCTTTCCGTGCTGGGGCCGACAGGCCTAGGGCGTGCCGCCGCGCCACTGGCGGACGCGGTGCGGGCGGCCGGGGTGCCGGGTCTGGTGCCCGTGGTGCGGGCGGGTGCGGCCGTGGCCTCTCTCGGGTCGTTGCTCGCGCTGATCCTGGGGGTGTCGCGGACGGCGCTGGCGATGGCCCGCGACCGGTATCTGCCGGGTGCGCTGGCGGCCGTGCACCCCCGTTTCCGGGTACCGCACCGGGCGGAGCTGGCCGTGGGCGCGGTGGTCGCCGTCCTGGCCGCAACGGTGGATGTGCGGGGCGCGATCGGGTTCTCCTCCTTCGGTGTACTGGCCTACTACGCGGTGGCCAACGCCTCCGCGTGGACGCTGGAGGGTGCTCCGCTGTCGCGGGTGGTCCCCGTCGTGGGGCTGCTCGGCTGTGCGACGCTGGCGTTCGCCCTGCCGTGGGTCTCGGTGATCGTGGGCGCGGGTGTGCTGGCGGTGGGTGCGGCGGCCTACGGCGTACGGCGGTGGGCGGCGGCCTGACGTCGTAGGACCCGTGTGGCCGTACGGCGTGGGCGGTGCCGCAGGGGACGCCGCGGACGCCGGGTCACCGTTTGAGGGGTCGTACGGCGGCCGGGGAGCCGGTCACGGGTCCATGATGCACTCCGCCGCCGACAACCGGCCGGGCCTGTGGACAACCGGCCGGACCTGAGGAGGACCGGCCGGCGGTCATGGGGTGCGGACAGCCTCCGCCCTACGGCCGCACCCGCGCCGTCAGGCTGTCAGGCTGTCAGCGGGTCGCGAACGGCTGGTCGGTCGGGACGATCTCGCGGCCCAGCGGGAACAGCGAGACGGGGATCAGCTTGAAGTTGGCGATGCCGAACGGGATGCCGATGATCGTCAGGCAGAGGGCCAGACCGGTGACGAGGTGGGTGAGGGCCAGCCACCATCCGGCCAGCACCAGCCACAGGACGTTGCCGATGTAGGACGGCGCCCCGGCGTCACGGCGCTCGACGGTGGTGTACCCGAAGGGCCACAGGGCGTAGAGCCCGATACGAAAAGCAGCAACGCCAAATGGAATTCCGATGATCGTGATGCACAGCAGCACTCCGGCGAGGAGGTAGCCGAGGAACAGCCAGAAGCCACTGAGGATCAGCCAGATGATGTTGAGGATTGTCTTCACTGCTGACGACCTGCCATCTGCTCGAGCCGGGCGATGCGGTCCGCCATCGGCGGGTGGGTCGAGAACATCTTGGACAGTCCCTGGCCCGGGCGGAACGGGTTCGCGATCATCATGTGGCTGGCGGTCTCGATCCGTGGTTCCGGGGGCAGCGGGAGCTGTTGGGTACCTGTCTCCAGCTTGCGCAGTGCGCTGGCGAGGGCAAGCGGGTCGCCGGTGATCTGGGCGCCGGACGCGTCGGCCTCGTACTCCCGGGAGCGGCTGATGGCGAGCTGGATGAGGGTGGCCGCGAGGGGGCCCAGAAGCATGATCAGCAGGAAGCCGAGGATTCCGGGGCCGTCGTCGTCGTCCGAGCGGCCGATGGGGATCAGCCAGGCGAAGTTGACCAGGAACATGATCACCGAGGCGAGGGCTCCGGCGACCGACGAGATCAGGATGTCGCGGTTGTAGACGTGGCTGAGCTCATGGCCGATGACGCCGCGCAGCTCGCGTTCGTCGAGGATGCGCAGGATGCCTTCGGTGCAGCACACCGCGGCGTTGCGCGGGTTGCGGCCCGTCGCGAAGGCGTTGGGTGCCTCGGTCGGGGAGATGTACAGGCGCGGCATGGGCTGGCGGGCCTGGGTGGAGAGGTCGCGGACCATGCGGTAGAGGGCGGGGGCCTCGAACTCGCTGACCGGACGGGCGCGCATGGCGCGCAGTGCCAGCTTGTCGCTGTTCCAGTAGGCGTACGCGTTGGTGCCGAGGGCGACGAGGACCGCTACGACCAGGCCCGTGCGGCCGAAGAGGCTGCCGATGAGGATGATGAGTGCCGACAGACCCCCGAGGAGTACTGCGGTCCTGAGCCCGTTGTGCCGGCGGTGCACGGTACGCCCTCCAAGTCGTGCAGCAGGGGAACCCTTTGCCTGGGTGTGGCTTGCTGGTCGCGTGGCTGGTCAGCTCTGCTTCGTCGTGTTCATCGTTCTCGTGGTGCCGCGGTGCCACCGGCGCTGTGGTGCCACGTCCAGTGGACCCTTCCGCACTGGTCAACGCCAGGCGGGGGTCACTAGTTCCCCGGGCCTGTCCGCCGCGGCTTCCGCCGTCCGGGTGAGGGGCACACGACGGCACGCGCGCGTGCAGGCCTGCTTTGCCGCACGCGCGCGTGTCGTGTGTCCGTGGGTCAGAAGAGACCGGTCGCGGTGAAACGCAGGACCAGTTGGGGGGCGCCCGAGAGGGCGATGCCGAGGACCCCGGTCAGGGCGATCGCGGCGGTGAGGGGCGCGGGGACGCGGTGTCTCTGCGGCTCGCCCTCAGGGGAGCGGAACAGCAGGGCCGTCCACTGGAGGTAGTAGAAGAGAGCGATCGCGACGTTGACGGCCATGACGACGGCGAGCCAGCCGAGACCGGCGTCGACGGCGGCCGAGAAGACGGTGACCTTGGCGAACAGGCCGATGACCCCGGGCGGCAGCCCGGCCAGGCAGAGCAGGAAGAAGGCCAGCAGAAGGGCGGCCAGGGGGTTGGACGCGTACAGCCCGCGGTAGTCGGCGACACGGTTGAGGGACTTCGTACGGCCGACGAGTGCGGCCACGGCGAAGGCGCCGAGGTTCACGGCGGCGTACATGAGGGCGTACGCGACGGTGGAGCCGATCGACTTCTCGGCGTCGCCGGAGTATCCGGCGGCGGCGATCGGCACCAGGAGGTAGCCGGCCTGGCCGACCGACGACCAGGCGAGCAGCCGTACCGCGCTGTACGCGCGCGTGGTCTGCTGCCGGAAGGCTCCGAGGTTGCCGACGGTCATGGTGAGCGCGGCCAGTACGGCGAGCGCCGGGCCCCACACGTCGGCGTACGACGGGAAAGCGACGACCGTGACGAGGATCAGGCCGGAGAAACCGACGGCCTTGCCGACGACCGACAGATAGGCGGCGATCGGCAGGGGCGCGCCGACGTAGGTGTCGGGCACCCAGAAATGGAAGGGGACGGCGGCCGTCTTGAAGGCGAAGCCGATGAGGGTGAGGACGACGCCGGTCTGGGCGAGGGTGTGGAACTGTCCGTCGACGTGCGGGAGGCGGTCGGCGACCTGGGTGAGGTACAGGGAGCCGGTGGTGGCGTAGACGAAGCTGATGCCCATCAGGCTGACAGCGGTGGCGGTGACCGAGGAGAGGAAGAACTTGAGTGCCGCCTCGGAGGACTTCCGGTCGCCGTGCCGCATGCCGACCAGGGCGAAGGCGGGCAGGGAGGCGACCTCCAGGGCGACGATCAGGGTCGCCAGGTCACGGGAGGCGGGCAGGAGGGCGGCGCCGGCGGCGGAGGAGAGCAGCAGGAACCAGAACTCCCCCTCGGGGATGCCGCCGCGCGCGTCCTTGAGCCCGGTGACCGACAGGAGTGCTGCCAGGAGGGCTCCGCCCAGGGCGAGGAGCTGGATGACGAGGGTGAAACGGTCCGCCGTGTAGCTGCAGGCCTGAGGCTGCCCGGTGAGGCAGAAGGTACTGCGGTCGCCGTCGAGGAGGGGCAGCAGGAAGGCGGCGGCGACGGCCAGGCCGGTGACGGAGACCCAGCCGAGGAGCGGTTTGCGCGCCTCGCTCAGGAAGAGGTCGGCGACGAGGACGGCGAGGCCGGTCGCGGCGGCGATGACGGGCGGCGCGACGGCGAGCCAGTCGACGGACTGGACGAGGGAGCTCATCGGGTGCCTCCTGCGAGGAGCTGCTGCACGGCCGGGTCGGTCAGGCCCAGGAGGGCCTTCGGCCACAGCCCGGCCACGACGGTGAGGGCGACGAGCGGGCTCCAGGCCGCGAACTCGTAGGTGTGGACATCGGCGAGTTCGGGGGCCTGGGCCGGTACGGGGCCCATGCAGACGCGGCGGACGACGGCGAGCATGTACGCGGCCGTCAGCAGGGTGCCGAACGCGGCGACCGCCATGAAGGTGAGGAAGGCCCCGCGGTCGAGACCGGCACCGGGTGTGAACGCGCCGAACAGGGCGAGCATCTCGCCCCAGAATCCGGCGAGGCCGGGCAGGCCGAGGGAGGCGACGGCACCGAAGGCGAGCAGGCCGCCGAGGCGCGGTGCCCGGCCGTAGAGGGCAGCGCCCGTGGTCTCGGCGAGGGTGTCGAGGTCGGTGCTGCCGGTGCGGTCCTTGAGGGCGCCTACCAGGAAGAAGAGGAGGCCGGTGATGAGTCCGTGGGCGATGTTGGCGAACAGCGCGCCGTTGACGCCGGTCGGGGTCATGGTGGCGATGCCGAGCAGCACGAACCCCATGTGGCCGACGGAGGAGTAGGCGATGAGCCGTTTGAGGTCGCCCTTCGCGCCCTGCCTGACGAGGGCGAGGCAGGCCAGGGATCCGTAGACGATCCCGACGACGGCGAAGGCCGCGAGGTACGGCGCGAACGTGCGGAAGCCGTCGGGTGCGACCGGGAGCAGGATGCGGACGAACCCGTACGTGCCCATCTTCAGCAGCACACCGGCCAGCAGGACCGAGCCGACGGTCGGCGCGGAGGTGTGGGCGTCGGGCAGCCAGCTGTGCAGCGGCCACATCGGGGTCTTGACGGCGAGCCCGATCCCGATGGCCAGAACGGCGATGACCTGCACGGATGTGGTGAGCGACCGACCGTTGTCAGTGGCGAGTGCCATCATGTCGAACGTGCCCGCCTTGATTCCGATCAGGAGCAGGCCGAGCAGCATGACGACGGAGCCGAGGACCGTGTAGAGGATGAATTTCCACGCGGCGCGGTCCCGTCCCGCACCGCCCCAGCGGGCGATGAGGAAGTACATCGGGATGAGCACGGTCTCGAAGGCGAGGAAGAACAGCAGCAGGTCGAGGACGGCGAAGGTCGCGAGGGTGCCGGTCTCGAGAAGGAGGAGCAGCGCGACGAGTGCCTTCGGGGAGGGTCCCGCCGGCGGCTTGAAGTACGTGTAGAGCGCGCAGAGGAAGGTCAGCAGCGCGGTCAGGACCAGAAGGGGGAGGGAGATGCCGTCGATGCCGAGGTGGATGCGCACGTCGAGTGCGGGGATCCAGCTGATGTCGGTCGTGGCCTGCATCTTCGACGGACGGTCGTGGTCGAAGCCGAGCGCGAGGACGATCGCGGCGGCGAGGACGACGCCGGTCACGGTGACGCCGTGCCGCAGTACGGCCTGCTCGGGCGACTTCCCCTTCAGCCCGGGCGGGGCGGGCAGCAGGGCCGCGGCGGCGCCGATGAGCGGGCCGACGACGACGAACGCCAGAAGGAACTGCATCACGGACTCGTTGATATCGATCACGTCTGCTCACGCTCCCGTGGCGACGAGGACGACGGCGACCGTGAGGACGACGGTGCCGGCGAGCAGCGCGCTCACATAGGTCTGCACATTGCCGGTCTGGGCACGTCGTACGGCGGTGCCCAGCCAGCGGGGCAGGGCGGCCGTGCCGCGTACGTAGGTGTCGACGACCTCGCGGTCGAGGAACCGGACGAGTTCCGCTCCGGCCTGGACCGGGCGGACGAACGCCGCCGTGTAGAGGGCGTCGAGGCGGAAGCCGGCGGCCGCGGGGCGGTGCAGCGGGCCGAGCAGCAGCCGTCCCGGGTCTGCCGGGTCGGGTGCGGAGGCGATGTCGCCGTAGGCGGGGGCGTGGGAGGCGATGGCTTCGGCCTCCACCTGAGCGGCGTCGGCCCCGGGGTGGGCGGCGACCGCGCCGAGCGGGACGGCGGACCTGAGCGCGGTGGCGTGGCGCCAGGCTCCGTAGGTGATGACGCCGCCTGCCAGGGCGAGGCCCGTGCCGAGGACGGAGGTGGTGAGGGTCGGGGTGAGGTCCTGGCCGTCGAACCAGTCGGGCAGCGTGCGGTAGGCGAGTCCGCCCAGGGCCAGGGAGGGGACGGCGAGCACCCACAGCACGGCGGTCATGGCGAGCGGCTGGCGGCCGTGGTCGGGCGCCTCGGTGCCCTGGCCGCGGAAGGCAAGCAGCCACAGCCGGGTCGCGTACGCGGCGGTGAGCAGGGCGGCGGTGAGGCCGGTGATCAGGACGATCCAGCCGGTGGCGCCGGGTACGTGCCCGGTGTGGCCGGTGGCGACGTGCTCGGCGGCGCCGAGCACGGACTCCTTGGAGAAGAACCCGCTGAACGGCGGGATCGCGGCGAGCGCGAGGAGGGCCACGGTCATCGTCCAGTAGGCGTCGGGGACGCGGTCGCGCAGCCGGCCCATGCGGGACATGGCACTGAGCGAGTTGGTCCCGGAGGCGTGGATGACGGCGCCGGCCGCGAGGAACAGCAGCGCTTTGAAGGCGCCGTGGGTGAGGAGGTGGAAGACGGCGGCCCCGCGGTCGCCGACGGCGAGGGCGCCGGTCATGTAGCCGAGCTGGCCGATCGTCGAGTAGGCGAGGACGCGTTTGATGTCGTCCTGGGCGAGTGCGGCGAGCCCGGAGCCGACCATCGTGATCCCCGCCATCACTGACAGGACGACCATGGCGGCCGAGGATGCCTCGAAGACCGGGAGGAGGCGGGCGACGAAGTAGACACCGGCGGCGACCATCGTCGCGGCGTGGATCAGGGCGGAGACGGGGGTCGGGCCCGCCATCGCGTCAGGGAGCCAGGTGTGCAGCGGGAACTGCGCGGACTTGCCCGCCACACCGGCCAGGAGCAGCAGGGCGATCAGCGTCGGGTGGCCGAGGCGGCCGTCGGCGACCGCGGCGAGGACGCGGGTGATGCGGAAGGAGCCGGCGTCGGTGGCGAGGGCGAACAGACCGATCAGGAACGGCACGTCGCCGAGCTTGGTGACGAGGAATGCCTTCATGGAGGCGGCGCGGGCCTCCGGGGTCTCCCAGTAGTGGCCGACCAGGAAGTAGGAGCAGATGCCCATGACCTCCCAGCCGACCAGCAGCACGATCAGGTCGCCCGAGTAGACGACGAGCAGCATCGCGGAGGTGAACAGGGAGACGAGGGCGGCGTAGGAGGGGTAGCGCGGGTCGTCGTGCAGATAGGCGGTCGAGTAGATCTGCACGCAGGTGGCGACGACGCCGACCACGACGGCGACCAGGGCGGCGAAGCCGTCGATGTGCAGGGCCAGTTCGATGGGGACCGAGCCGGTCGGGGTGAGTTCGGTGGCGGCGTCGACCGCGTGTCCGCCGCCCTGGCGGGCCGCGACCAGGACGGCCAGCACGAAGGAGGTGAGGACCGGCAGGACGGCGAGCGGTCGGACGAAGCCGGGGGCGGTGCGGCCGAGGAGCAGGCCGGCGACCGCGCCCAGGAACGGGAGGAGGGGGACGAGGACGGCGAGGGTGGTGGTGGTCACGCGGTGGCCTCGGCCTTCTCGGCCGCGGAGGCCTCGCTGTCGGTGCCGTCGGGCTCATGGCCCTCGGCGGTGTCGCGGAGCCGGTCGATGTCCGAGGTGCCGCGGTTGCGGTACACGGCGAGGACGATCGCCAGGCCGATGCCGATCTCGGCGGCGGCGACGGTGATGGTGAAGAGGGTGAGGGCCTGGCCGGAGTGCAGGGTCTCGTGGGCGGCCTTGCTGAGCCACACGTCGAAGGCGACCAGGTTGAGGTTGACGGCGTTGAGCATCAGCTCGACGGACATCAGGACGAGGATCGCGTTGCGGCGGGCGAGTACGCCGTACAGACCGGTGCAGAACAGGAGGGCGGAGAGCACGGCGGGATAGGCGAGGTGCATCAGCGGGCCCCTTCCTGCTCGGCCGGATTTTTCCGGACATCCGGGACGGACGGGGAACTCTCGGGGACGGGTCGGGAGTTCAAGGGGGGAGAGTTGTTCTCCGCCTCCGCCCTGGCCTTGCGGGACAGGACGATGGCGCCGACCAGCGCGGCGAGGAGGAGGACGGAGAGCGCCTCGAAGGGCAGTACCCAGTTCTGGAAGAGGCTCGCTCCGGTGACCTGGGTCGAGCCGGCGGCCGGGCCGTCGAGATCGATCCAGGTGGCGCGGAAGGCGTCGGTGACCACCCAGATCAGGGCGGCCGCGGCGGCCACGGCCACGGTGAGGGCGGCCCAGCGGTTCCCGGAGTCGGCGTCCGGGGAGCGGCCGATGGGGGCCTTGGTGAGCATCAGTCCGAAGAGAAGGAGGACGACCACGGAACCGACGTAGATGAGGACCTGTACCCAGGCGATGAACTCGGCGGTGAGCAGCAGGTATTCGACGGCGAGGCCGCCGAGGGCGACCACCAGCCAGAGGGCGGCGTGCACCAGTTGACGGGTGGTGACGGTGATGAGGGCGGCGCCGAAGGTGACCAGGCCGACGAGGAGGAAGGCGATCTCCACGCCGGTCGGGGAGAGGAAGCCGTGGGTCCCGGTGGCGGCCGTGGCCTGCGAGGCTGTCGCGGTGGCCGTGGTGGCGGCTGCGGCGAGGCTCACTCGTCTCCCTCCTGTGGCTCGGGGCGGGTTCGCGGTGCGGTGCGGGGCCGGGGTTCGGGTGCCGGCTCGGGCTGGGCGGCGGCCGACAGTTTCTCCGCGGTCTTGCGGGCGGCGGCGATCTCCTTGGGCTCCTCCGCACCGGGGTCGAGGGCGGGCGGGGCCGGGACGGTCCACATCCACTCGCGGAGCTTGTCGCGTTCGTGCGTGAGGTCGCGGATGTCGGTCTCGGCGTACTCGAACTCCGGGGACCAGAACAGCGCGTCGAAAGGACAGACCTCGATACAGATACCGCAGTACATGCAGAGGGAGAAGTCGATGGCGAAGCGGTCGAGGACGTTACGGCTGCGTTCCCGGCCGCCGGGGGCGGCCGCGGGGATCGTCTCCTTGTGGGAGTCGATGTAGATGCACCAGTCGGGGCACTCGCGGGCGCACAGCATGCAGACGGTGCAGTTCTCCTCGAACAGCCCGATGACCCCGCGGGTGCGGGGCGGGAGGTCGGGCTGGACCTCCGGGTACTGCTGGGTGACCGTCTTCCTCGTCATGGTGCGGAAGGTGACGGCCAGTCCCTTGGCGAGGCCGGCGCCGGGGATGCGGGGCCGGGTGGACGGCACTGGCTCGGCCATCAGGAGATCACCACCTTGACGATGCCGGTGAGGGCGATCTGAGCGAGGGAGAGGGGGATGAGGAGGGTCCAGGAGAGTTTCTGCAGCTGGTCCTCGCGCAGCCGGGGATAGGTGACGCGCAGCCAGATGACGACGAAGGAGAGGAGCGCGGTCTTCAGCAGGGTCCACAGCCAGCCGAGGCCGTCGGCGCCCCAGGGGCCGTGCCAGCCGCCCAGGAAGAGGACGGTGGTCAGGCCGCTGAGCACCACGATCCCCGCGTACTCGGCGAGGAGGAACAGAGCGAAACGCAGCCCGGTGTACTCGGTGTACGCGCCGAAGATGATCTCCGAGTCGGCGACGGGCATGTCGAAGGGCGGGCGCTGGAGTTCGGCGAGGCCCGCCACGAAGAAGACGACCGCGCCGGTGATCTGCCACGGCAGCCACCACCAGTGGAAGGCGTCGACGATGCCGGGGAGGGAGACCGTGCCGGCCGCCATCGCGACGGAGGCGGCGGTCAGGAGCATCGGCAGTTCGTAGGCGAGGAGCTGAGCGGCGGTGCGCAGGCCGCCGAGGAGGGAGAACTTGTTGGCGCTGGCCCATCCGGCCATGAGTGAGCCGAGGACGCCGACGCCCATGACGGCGAGCACGAAGAAGATGCCGGCGTCCAGGACCTGACCGACGGCGCCCTCGCCGGGGCCGATCGGGACGGCGAGCAGGACGAGCAGATACGGCAGGAGGGCGACGGCCGGGGCGAGCTGGAAGATGCGGCGGTCCGCGCCGGCGGGGACCACGTCCTCCTTCTGCGCGAACTTCACGCCGTCGGCGACGAGCTGGGCCCAGCCGTGGAAACCGCCGGCGTACATCGGACCGACGCGGCCCTGCATATGGGCCATCACCTTGTGCTCGGTCTGGCCGACGATCAGGGGGAAGGTGAGGAAGACGACGAAGACGACCACGAGTCGCAGGGCGACGTCGAGCACGTCGTTCACTGCGGGCCTCCTGCGGGGTCTTCGGGGGTGCGGGGCGTGCCGGGGGTGCCGTGGTTGCCGGGAGATGCGGAGTCCGCGGCGGGGCGTGGGGTGTCCGGGGCGCCGGTGGCCGGAGCCTCGGCGGAGGGGTTCTCGTCGGCCGGCAGGTCCTCTGCGGGGATTTCCTCTGCCGGGGTGCCGTCGGTCCCTGGTTCCTCGGGCCGGGGTTCCTCGCCCATGGGCTCCTCGCTCGCGGGCCCCTTGCCCCTGGACTTCTCGCTCCTGGACGTCTCGCTCGCGGACTTCTCACCCCCGAACGCCTCGCTCGCGGACCCTTCGTTCCCGGGTTCCTCGGACGGTGACCGGGGTTCCTCGGACGGTGACCGGGGTGGCGCGGACGCGGGTGCGGCGTCGTCGAAGGCCGGGCGGGGGTGGTGCCACGGGGCGTCCGAGCTGCGGGGCGCGTCGGCGGGCGGCGGCGGGGAGCCCGGCTCGTCCGCCGCGGGGTGCGGGGTGCGCTGCGAGGCCGAGCCCTGGCTCGCGCTGCGTGACCGGCGGGGTGCGGGGGTCCCGGGAGCGGGAGCGGCGCCGTGGGGCACCTGGCCCTCGGCGTCCTGGATCCCTTCGGCACCCTGGCTGCCCTCGGTGCGGTGCGGGCCCGCGGTGTCGTGCGGGCCCTCCAGGTCGCCGGGTCGCTCGTCGCTGCCGGGTGCCACGGGTGCCTGGGACGGCTTCGGTGCCTGGGCGTCTCGGGGTCCGGGGGCCGGTGCGGCCGGCAGCGGCTGTGGAGCCGGCGGGGTGGCGGTGCCGGGCGTCGTGTCCGGGGCCGGGGGCCGCTGGGAGGCTGAGCCTCCGGCGGCGCTGCGGGCGCGGCGGGGGCCGGCCGGGGCCGGGGCACCACCGGTCGTGCCGGGTCCCGAAGCCGCTGCGGCGGCACTGTCCACGCCGGTGGCGCTGTCCGCGGCGGCAGAGGACGTCGCCGCCGCTGCCGGGCCCGGCTGGCCGGCCGAGCCTTCGGCGGCCGTGCGGGAGCGGCGTACCGGGCGGTCGCCGGTGGCGCGGGCACGGGCGGGGCGGGTCGGGGCAGGGGGGAGCTGGCCCTTCAGGGGGCCCCACTCGTTGGGGTCGGGGACGCCCGGGGGAAGCATCTGGCGGCGCTTGGGCCCGCCGTGGTCGGACTCGCCCGGTTCCTTGGCGCCCGGCCAGGACTTGGCGACGCGGGCCGCGAGGACGAAGTCCTTGCGCAGCGGGTGGCCCTCGAAGCCCTCGGGAAGGAGGAGGTGACCGAGACCGGGGTGGCCCTCGAAGACGACGCCGAACATCTCGTGGGTCTCGCGCTCGTGCCAGCCGGCGCCGGCGTAGACCGCGACGGCGGTGGGAAGGACGGGTGCCTCGTGCGGGACGGTCGTCCGGACGAGGAGGCGGCGGACCGGGGACAGGGCGACGACGTGGGCACAGATCCGGAAGCCGGTGGCCGGCTCGTCGACGGCGCTGAGCCAGTCGAAATAGGTGCAGCCCAGCCGGTCGCGGGCCGTCTCCAGGGCGGTGAGCCAGGCGCTGGGCGGGACGTCGACGGTCAGGATCTCGTAGGACTCCTCGGCCGTGGCCTCGGGGCCGAAGAGTTCCCCGGCGGGGGCGGGCAGCCAGCCGGGGCCGGAGGGCGGCGGCGTCGTCATCGTCGTCCGTCCTCCGTGGTCCCGCCCTGCTGAGGAGCCCGGCCCGGCTGGGAGGACCGGTCGGGCAGGTCGGGCGCCGGCGGCGGGGTCACCAGCCCGCTCTGCAACGCTGCCGCCGACGGCCGTGCGGCCGTGCGCGTCCGGGCGCCGCCGTCGCCGTACCGCTCGCCGAGCGACTCGGCGGCGATCTTCTCCTGGAGCTTGAGGATCCCCTGGAGGAGGGCCTCGGGGCGGGGCGGGCAGCCGGGGACGTAGACGTCGACCGGGATGATCTGGTCGACGCCCTTGGTGACGGAGTAGGAGTCCCAGTAGGGGCCGCCGCAGTTGGAGCAGGCGCCGAAGGAGATGACGTACTTCGGCTCGGGCATCTGCTCGTACAGACGCTTGACCGCGGGGGCCATCTTGTCGGTGACCGTGCCGGAGACGATCATCAGGTCGGCCTGGCGCGGCCCCGGGGCGAAGGGGATGACGCCGAGGCGGATGAAGTCGTGGCGGGCCATCGACGCGGCGATGAACTCGATCGCGCAGCAGGCGAGGCCGAAGTTGAAGACCCACAGGGAGTAGCGGCGGCCCCAGTTGAGGACCACCTTCATCGGCTCGGGGGCGAGCCGGGAGAGCACGCCCAGCTTCCCCCTGTCACCGGCGGGGGCGGTCCCGGGCGCCGGCAGTGCCACGGGCTGCCGCCCGCCGGTGTTCGGGGTCACGTCCATGTCAGGACGCCCTTCTTGTACGCGTACAGCAGACCGACGGCCAGGAAGCCGAGGAAGACGAACATCTCGACGAGGGTCGTGGCGCCGTAGCCGGGGGCGGCGAAGACCGTCGCCCAGGGGAAGAGGAAGATCGAGTCGACTGCGAAGATCACATACAGGAAGGCGTAGACGTAGTAGCGGACCTGGGTGTGGGCCCAGCCCTCGCCGACGGGGTCGACGCCGCACTCGTAGGTCAGGAGTTTCTCGGGGGTGGGGACCACGGGCCGCAGCAGCCGTCCGGCGCCGAAGGCCACGGCGACGAACAGCACGCCGACGACCGCGAGCAGCCCGAGCACCGAGTAGGACCGGAAGTAGCCCGCCGGATCGGCCGCGACGACGACGGTCGAACCGTGCAGCGCGTCCGGCAGCCCGTCCGGCAGCGTGTTCGGCAACGTCTCCCGCACCGTGGGTCCCTCGCTCCCTGGTCTCGTGGGGGTCCCGGCGGAGCCACGCCCGTCGCGCCCGCCGCCTCCGCCGTGTCAGGCCGACGGGCCTGCCGGACGGCCTCAACGGCTCGGACGACTTGGTAGGCCTGGACGGCCTGGTCGGCGTACGCCGTGTGACTCCTGTGAACCCCGTGTTCGACGATCTGTACGCACGGGAGTCTAGGCCCTGATAAAGGGATGGTCGGCAGTCCTGCGGCAGAGAGAACCCGGTAGTGGGGTTTTCCCCCGTCGTGCACGGCGGGGGACCTCATGGCGCGGGGGCGTGCGGCACGGCAGGCTGGCCCCCATGACCGAACGTATCCCCGCCCCGGGCCCGGCACGCCCGTACACGGCGGGCCGCACCGCTCGACCGGGTGACGGTGACGACCCGGTGCCGCCGCCCCGCCTCGCCTACGACGCCCACACCTGGAAGGAGATCGCGCATCTGCTGACGAATCTCCCGACGGCGCTGCTGGGGTTCGTGTACGCGGTGACGGCGCTGTCGGTGAGCGGCGGGCTGACGGTGACGGTGGTCGGGTTCCCGCTGCTCGCGACGGCGCTGTGGGGTGCGCGGCAGCTGGGGCGGCTGGAGCGGGCGAGGGCAAGAGCGCTGCTCGGCGTGCGGATCGACGAGCCGAGCCCGCTGCCCTGGGGAAAGGGACCGAGGGCCCGGAAGAAGGGCCGGACGGGACAACGGGGGCAGGACGGACAAGGGGTCTTCCAGCGGCTGTGGATGGCGCTGAAGGACCCGGTGGCCTGGCGCACGGTGCTGTACGACCTCATCCGGCTGCCCTGGGGTGTGCTGACCTTCACGGTGACCCTGACGTCGCTGTTCGTGCTGTGGCCGGTGCTGCCGTTCCTGGCGCGGGGGCTGGCCAACGCGGACCGGGCGATGGTGCAGGCTCTGCTGTCGCCCTCGGACGAGCTGGAGCAGCGGATCGCGGAGCTGGAGTCGGACCGGGGCGTGGTCGTGGACACGGCGGCGGCGGACCTGCGGCGCATCGAGCGCGATCTGCACGACGGCGCACAGGCCCGCCTCGTCGCCCTCGCCATGGGTCTCGGTCTGGCGAAGGAGAAGCTGCTCGAGGACCCGGACGCGGCGGCGACCATGGTCGCCGAGGCGCACGGCGAGGTGAAGCTCGCGCTACAGGAACTGCGCGACCTCGCCCGCGGCATCCACCCCGCCGTCCTCACCGACCGCGGGCTCGACGCCGCCCTCTCCGCCGTCGCCTCCCGCTGCACCGTCCCCGTGCAGGTGACGGCGGAGCTGGACGAGAGACCGGCCGCCGCCATCGAGGGCATCGCCTATTTCACGGTCTCCGAGCTGCTGCAGAACGTCAGCAAGCACAGCGGGGCACGAAACGCCTCCGTCGACGTGTGGCGGACCGACGACCGGCTGCTGATCCAGGTGTGGGACGACGGCCGGGGCGGTGCGCGTCTCGACGGTGGTTCCGGCATACGCGGGCTCGCCGACCGGCTGGACGCGGTGGACGGGCTGTTCGCCGTCGAGTCCCCGCAGGGCGGCCCCACCACGATCACGGCGGAGCTGCCCTGGCGGAACCGGGTGCCCGAGCCCGGCGGCACGTCGTCCCCGGGCAGGGGCTCCGCCGCTCCGAGGTAGGGAAAACCCCCGCACGAAGAGGCCCACGGACTCCATGGTCCGGCGCCGCGCGGACGAGCAGGGTGGAACCAAGGTCACGGCAACCGCGGGCGGCAGCACCGCGGGACGAGCAGAACGGACGACGGCGATGGCCACGCGCTTCGGGGACTACGGGGACTACGGGGACTATGGGGACTTCGGAAACCACGGAGACTTCGGGGACTACGGGAGTCACCGGGGCTCCAGGGGCTACGGGGAGTACGGCGATCACCGCGGGGGCCACGGCTGGTGGCGGCGGCTGCCGGCCGTGGTGCGGGCGCCGTTCGAGGCGCGCGGCTGGCGTGAGCTGTGCTACGTCCTCCTCAGCCTGCCCCTCGGCATCACCCTGTTCGTCTACGCGGTGACGATGGTGTCGCTCGGAGCGGGCCTGCTGATCACCTTCCTCGGCGTCCCGGTGCTGGCGGCCGCGCTGGCGGGCTGCCGGGGTCTGGGTGCGCTGGAGCGGGCGCGGGCCCGGCACCTGCTGCGGCTCGAGGTGGGCGCCCCCGAGCCGCTGCGCGTGCGCAAGGCGGGGCCGCTGGGGTGGATGGGGGCGGTGCTGAAGAGCGGCACGTCGTGGCGGGCGCTGTCGTACGCGGTGTTGCAGTTCCCGTGGTCGGTGTTCTCGTTCTCCGTCGCGGTGACCTTCTGGACGTGCGGCTGGGGGCTCCTGACGTATCCGCTGTGGTTCTGGACGTACCCGGTGTTCGGCGGGCAGGACGGAATGCAGCTCTACGGTGACGCACACCACCAGATCTACCTGGACAACCCCTTCGAGGTCACCGTGACGGCGCTGGTGGGGCTGCTGTTCACGCTGGCCACGCCGTGGATCGTGCGGGCGCTGACGATGGTGGACCGGCTGATGGTGCACGGGCTGCTCGGGCCGTCGAGGCTGTCGGCGCGGGTGGTGGAGCTGGAGTCGGACCGGGGCGTGGTCGTGGACACGGCGGCGGCGGACCTGCGGCGCATCGAGCGCGATCTGCACGACGGCGCACAGGCCCGCCTCGTCGCCCTCGCCATGGATCTGGGCCTGGCGAAGGAGAAGCTGCTCGAGGACCCGGACGCGGCGGCGAGCATGGTGACCGAGGCGCACGGCGAGGTGAAGCTCGCGCTACAGGAACTGCGCGACCTCGCCCGCGGCATCCACCCCGCCGTCCTCACCGACCGCGGGCTCGACGCCGCCCTCTCCGCCGTCGCCTCCCGCTGCACCGTCCCGGTACGGGTGGACGTGGATCTGACGCGGCGGCCGGCGGCGGCGATCGAGGGGATCGCGTACTTCACGGTCTCCGAGCTGTTGCAGAACGTCAGCAAGCACAGCGGGGCGCGGAACGCCTCGGTCGACGTGTGGCGGTCCGACGACCGGCTGCTGCTCCAGGTCGAGGACGACGGGCACGGCGGCGCCGGTGCGACCGGGGGATCGGGACTCGCGGGTCTCGCCGAGCGGCTGGACGCGGTGGACGGTGTCCTGGTGGTGGACTCACCGGCCGGCGGCCCCACCCGGATCACGGCGGAACTTCCCTGGCGGGGCTGAACCGCCCGAGCGGTCCGCCCCCTCCCCTCCCCTGCCCTCGACGACAGCCCGTCCGCCCCCGGCCCCCGGCCCCGCGCGGCCGAAAATCGCGCACCTCGGCGCCCGTACTCCCCCACGATCGGCGCGCACCCGCCCCGATGCTGGGATGCTGGCCCTGCGGACTGCCCCGCGGCCGCTGTGAGAAGGCCGGGGCGCGCGAAACCTGGCTGGGGGGCCGTAGATCGTGGAGGACAGGGTGCAGGTCGTCATCGCCGAGGACTCGGTGCTGCTCAGGGAGGGCCTGACCCGGTTGCTGACCGACCGGGGACATGACGTCGTGGCGGGTGTCGGCGACGGGGACGCGCTGATCAAGACCGTGACGGACCTGCACGCGCAGGGTGAGCTGCCGGACGTGGTGGTGGCCGACGTACGGATGCCGCCCACGCACACCGACGAAGGCGTGCGGGCGGCGGTCCAGCTGCGGAAGGCGCATCCGGGGCTCGGGGTGCTGGTGCTGTCGCAGTATGTGGAGGAGCGGTACGCCACCGAGCTGCTCGCCGGATCGAGTCATGGTGTCGGCTATCTGCTCAAGGACCGGGTGGCGGAGGTCCGGGAGTTCGTGGACGCGGTGGTCCGGGTGGCGTCGGGCGGTACGGCGCTGGACCCGGAGGTGGTGGCGCAGCTGCTCGGGCGCAGCCGCAAGCAGGACGTGCTGGCCGGGCTCACCCCGCGGGAGCGGGAGGTGCTGGGGCTGATGGCCGAGGGCCGTACGAACTCCGCGATCGCCAGGCAGCTCGTGGTGAGCGACGGGGCGGTCGAGAAGCACGTCAGCAACATCTTCCTGAAGCTCGGCCTGTCGCCCAGTGACGGCGACCACCGGCGTGTCCTGGCGGTGCTGACCTACCTGAACTCCTGATGATCTGACACTGTGTCAGATAACGGGCATGGACACCCGGCGGCACCCGGCGGCGCCCGGCTCCACCCGCCGCGCCCGGGGTACCCGCCGGGAGCGGCGTCCGGTACCCGCCGGGAGCGGCGTCCGGGCGCCCGTCTCGGCGTGTCGTCTCAGTGTGTCGTCCATCATCCGAACGGCCGAGGGAAGGCGACCCTAACGGACGTAGGGTTGGGGCTGGGAACGCCTGCGGGAAGGCCGCTCCCAGACACCCGCCTCGAGGGAGGTCCAGTTCAGTGACCAGCCAGGTCAGCAGCCCAGCGGAGCAGGCCGACGGAGCCGTGCCAGGAGAACAGCGCGCATCGGTGCGGCCGAAGGACGTCCGGCGGCTCGACCGGGTGATCATCCGGTTCGCCGGTGACTCCGGTGACGGCATGCAGCTCACGGGCGACCGTTTCACCTCCGAGACGGCGTCGTTCGGGAACGATCTGTCCACCCTGCCGAACTTCCCGGCCGAGATCCGCGCCCCTGCCGGTACCCTCCCCGGCGTCTCGTCGTTCCAGCTGCACTTCGCCGACCACGACATCCTCACGCCGGGCGACGCGCCGAACGTGCTCGTCGCGATGAACCCGGCCGCGCTGAAGGCCAACATCGGCGATCTGCCGCGCGGCGCGGAGATCATCGCCAACACGGACGAGTTCACCAAGCGGGCGATGCAGAAGGTCGGCTACGCGGCCAGTCCGCTCGAGGACGGCTCGCTGGACGGATACAGCATCCATCCGGTGCCGCTGACCACGCTGACCGTCGAGGCGCTGAAGGAGTTCGACCTCACCCGTAAAGAGGCCGAGCGCTGCAAGAACATGTTCGCGCTGGGCCTGCTGAGCTGGATGTACCACCGGCCGACGGAGGGGACGCTCAAGTTCCTGAGGTCGAAGTTCGCCAAGAAGCCTCAGCTGGCGGAGGCGAACGTCACGGCGTTCCGGGCGGGCTGGAACTTCGGGGAGACGACCGAGGACTTCGCGGTCTCCTACGAGGTGGCGCCGGCCGCATCCGCGTTTCC